>JANORJ010000530.1:0-10822 GCA_031415255.1 Chitinophagaceae bacterium
TTCCCCGCCAAATTACTTAAAAGCTTTTCAATGTTAGCATCAAATGAGCGGTTATCTCCTGCATATCTTGCACTTTTTACTCCTGGCTCGCCATTCAGAATGGTTACTTCCAGTCCCGTGTCTTCGCTAAAGCAATCAATACCTGTCATTTCAAAAATAGCCCGGGATTTGCCCGTAGCGTTTTCTTCCAGTGTATCGAAAGGCTCGGGTATGTCAATATCAATACCGGCTTCTTTCAGGGTGATTATTTCTAAATCAGTGCCTACAACAGCTCTGATTTCATCCACCTTGTGCTGATTATTAGTTGCAAAAATTAATTTCAAGTTCAGTATTTTATTTACTAGAAATAATGAATGAGGTAAGTTTTCTAATCATAAGGTTCTTACCGGCTATTGTTTAAAGATTAAAAAGCATTTTCAAACTAAACCACAATTTAGTTTTCTCTGCTTTATCGTTTTCTAATTCTTTCAAGGCTGGTGAGTATAAAAATGAATTGCCGGCAAAAGCCTGTACCTGATAATGCGGAAAGCTCATTGGCAAGCCAAATGAAGCCGGCTCTATGTCAAAAAGGAAAACGATTTTACTTTTAAAAAAAGAGGTCAATTCTTTATAAGAAACATCAGGATGATTATTGAGATTTACAATGGCCACATCAGCCAATGTTAATTTGCAGGCACCCAATATGCCGGTAAGAAAGGTTAATTCATTGTCTGCCAAATGAACAGCATCGTTCGATTTTACAATTATCAATATGTTTTTAAGATTACTGCCCAACGACTTCCAGGTTGAACCAGTAGTAAGTTCGCCAAGTGGTTGAAGAACTTCCTCTGCAATAGAGTTGTCAATCATGGGTTTGCCTCCATCAATCAATGACGATTGATATAAACCCACTACTACTGAGGCAGGTAGATCAATATGATTAATGCTCATAGGTCAGTTAGTAATTTATTTACAAACACCTGACTGCCGATATGCAGGGGTGTTCTTTTTTTTTCGTTTCTTTGACCTTTCAAAAATAATCTATTATGACGGCAGCTATGGATATTTCAATCAGAAAAGCAGAAAGAAGTAAACTACAGGATTTGAACCTCGAGAACCTGCCTTTTGGAAAGTATTTTACCGACCACATGCTGGAAGCTGATTATGAAAACGGTGAGTGGAAAAACGTAGAAATTAAGCCTTATCAGCCATTATTACTTAGCCCTTCTGTTGCTGCAATTCATTACGGGCAAGCCATCTTTGAAGGCATCAAAGCTTACAAAGACACTGAAGGCAATGCTTCTATTTTTCGTCCCTTAGATAATTTCAAACGATTCAATATTTCTGCTGAAAGAATGCAGATGCCTGCTGTACCTGAAGAAATCTTTATGGAAGGTATGCGGCAATTGGTAGCACTAGATAAAAATTGGATTCCGGCCAAACAAGAACATGCCTTATACATTCGTCCTTTTATGTTTTCATCAGATGAAATGATTGGTGTCCGTCCTTCGGAGACTTATAAATTCATGATTATATTAAGTCCTACGGGACCTTATTATAGCGAACCGATGCGGATTTATGTAGAAGAAAAATATGTAAGAGCTGTGCCGGGTGGTATTGGGTATGCCAAAGCAGCCGGTAATTACGGAGCAGCAATGTATGCCACTGCGGAAGCCAAGAAAAAGGGCTACGACCAGGTATTGTGGATGGATGCTCTCGAACATAAATATGTGCAGGAATGTGGAACTATGAATGTGTTTTTCGTTATTGGAGAAACGGCTATCACTCCTGACCTTGAAGAGGGAACTATCCTCAACGGAGTGACCCGCCAGAGCACTATTACTTTATTAAAAGAAATGGGGCTAACGGTGGAAGAAAGGCCTTTAAGCATAGATGAAATAACCGATGCCTTTAAAGCCGGAACACTGCATGATGTATTTGGGACCGGAACGGCAGCTACTATTTCGCTGATAAAAGAGCTTCGTTACAAGGATTTTGATATGAAATTTGATGTAGATAGCTGGAAAACTGCCCCCACCATTAAAAAATGGATGGCAGACATTCGGGAAGGCAGAAGAGAGGACAAGTATAACTGGATGCAGCGGGTATAATAGCCAATGCTCGCTGATTGGCTGTGCATAGTTGATAAATACTGCGAATCTATAATTATACCTAACGTATTATTTTTCAAGCTATTCGATTGGATTATTCCACTATTTTTTGGCTTAACAGGAAGAAAAATAATTGTGTAAAAAATTATCATCAATCTGGTATAAATTTTCATCCGGATTCCCCTACCTTTGCCCTCCCAAAAACAAGGGTCAAGAATGCCTACAATTCAACAATTAGTAAGAAAAGGAAGACAAATTATCAGAGCCAAGAGTAAATCAAGGGCTTTGGATCAATGTCCTCAGCGTCGTGGGGTATGTACAAGGGTATATACAACTACGCCTAAGAAGCCAAACTCTGCGCTGCGTAAAGTTGCCAAAGTACGTTTGACCAATAAAATTGAAGTGATTGCCTATATCCCCGGAGAAGGCCACAACCTGCAGGAACACTCTATCGTTCTTATTCGTGGTGGAAGGGTAAAAGATTTACCGGGTGTTCGTTATCACATCGTTCGTGGTTCATTAGATACAGCCGGTGTAAAAGACCGTAAGAAAAGCCGTTCTAAATACGGAACGAAGAAAGAAAAAGCAAAGAAATAATCACGGATTTCAGTGATTGTCACCGATTGAAGGATTAATACAAATAAATTATCAGACACCGTTTAAAGCGGTAAATTAAAAATAGAAAGAGATGCGGAAAGCACAAGCCAAGAAACTCCCTTTAGCTCCAGACCCAAAGTTTAACGACAAACTGGTAACCCGTTTTGTAAATAACCTGATGTGGGAAGGAAAGAAAAGCGGAGCTTTTAATATTTTCTATGATGCATTGGACAAAGTAGCCAAGCAAACCAGCGAAGATGGATATGAAGTGTGGAAAAGAGCATTGACTAACGTTACTCCGGGTGTAGAAGTTCGTAGCCGCCGTATTGGTGGTGCTACTTTCCAGATACCTGCTGAGGTTCGTGCAGACAGAAAGGTTTCTTTGAGCATCAAATGGCTTATTCGTTACAGCCGCGACAGAAACGGTCGTAGCATGTCTGATAAATTAGCTGGTGAAATAGTTGCCGCATCAAAAGGTGAAGGCGCAGCATTTAAAAAGAAAGAAGACACTCATCGTATGGCTGAAGCCAATAAGGCTTTTGCTCACTTCAGAGTGTAAAAGATACAAGAACACTACTTCCACAGAACCATTCGTTAATTAGCGGATGGTTTTTTTTATGCGGCTAATAGTATCATCAAACTTTCTTTAGTAGTATCGTAAGTATTCTTGGAATTTCATTCCTGTTATTATCGTCAAAATGTTCGTTGATATCAATAATAGCAAAGCCATATTTTTTTGCTAATTGTACAAAATCAGAAACATGATGAGTGAAACAATCAACCACCTGAACTCCGTTCTCTGTTTCAAACCTGGCCTTACTTCCGGTGTATTGTTTGAAAGGGTGCAGTTCCCCAATATACACATAGCCCCCCGTGTTTAATGATTGGGCTGTTTGATTAAAAATAAAATCAAGGTTCTCAATATGCTCCAGCACTAAACTAAAACTGACAAGGTCGTACAATTGTTTTTTGAATGTCCAACTGCTGGTAATATCTGCTTGTACAAACTGAACCTTATCGTTATTAATTTTTTCTTTGGCTTTTACCAGCATTTCTTCTGATAAGTCAACAGCAGTAACCTGTTTTGCATTTTCAATAAACCAGATTGTGTTCTTACCTGTTCCACAGCCAATTTCCAAACAGCTTTCAAAATTAATGGTTGATAATAAGCTGCGTAATGCCTTTCCTTCAAGATCTCTTGTCTTATTTAAATTGGTATCGTATTGTGATGCCCAATTGTTATATGCTTGTTCGGTATTCATGTCTGTTAGAGAAGGTGGGCTTTTCAGTTTTTATAATTATCAAAGTTTAACTACCATAGTTTTACCGGTTGTTATAAACTAAGGTACCCGGCGGAGTTTAAAAAGATTTTTTCTCCACTTTCTTAACTCCATTTTTTACATACTTCTCTAACCAGTTAAACTGTTCGGCCAGTGTATGCAAAATGTTTTCCCGACCCTGGTAGCCATGGCTTTCATATGGCAGGCTTATAAATTTTACAGTACCACCATTTCCTTTTATCGCATTAAACATTCTTTCGCTTTGTATGGGGAAGGTGCCGGTGTTATTATCCATTTCCCCATGTACCAATAGAATAGGTGTTTTTATTTTATCAGCATAACTAAAAGGGCTCATTGCATCATACAGATCAGGAGCCTGCCAGTAAGTGCGGTCTTCATTTTGAAAACCAAAAGGCGTTAAAGTGCGATTATATGCACCACTTCTGGCAATGCCTGCCTTAAATAATTTAGTGTGTGCCAGCAAGTTAGCTGTCATAAATGCACCGTAACTATGTCCACCAACAGCCATACGGTTTCTGTCGCCCACTCCCATTGAGTCAAGTGTATTGATAGCGGCTTCTGCATTCATCGTAAGTTGCTCTATAAAATTATCATTGGGTTTTGCCGCAGGCTGCTGCGTATTGTTTTTGCTGATAGCCACAATAGGCATTTCTGCATTATTAAATACAGCATAACCTTGAGTAACATAGTATATTGCCGAGCCCCAGTTTAGCAAAGTAAAACGATGCTCACTCCCACGAACCTGTGCAGCATCAGCGGCAGAATTATATTCAGCAGGATAAGCCCAGATGAATACTGGCAGCTTACCGTCTTTTGTCTTATTATATCCTTTTGGTAAATATAAATCGCCGGTAAGGTCTACACCATCTGCCCTTTTATATTTTATTTTTTCCTTAGTAACTCCCTCTAATTGCGGGTAGGGATTAGTGAATTGAGTGATTTGTCGATCAGCAATTTTGATTCTTAAATTTTTTATCCAGTAATTGGGAACTACCGTTTCGCTTTCTCTTCTTGTTAGCAATTCCAACTTGTCAGGATTGAGTACCTTAACTACATTTTCAAAATAGCCTTCATTGCTTCGCCAAAGAATATCTGTTTTTTTAGTATTGATATCGAAAGTTGCCAAAAAGGGCAGATCTCCTTTTGGTGTGCTGCCGGTTGGGTTATTCATTAAAAGTTTGCTGCCATTGTCAATTAATTTTATCACTTCACGGCCCCATTGATTTTTTTCCGTAACAGGGTTGCCGGGATTGGAGTATGCATCAGTAGTATTTCTCTCCATCATTTTTTCTATATCACCAGTAGTAGGGTTGTAGCGGCTGGTTTGTGTTTGTTGCTTGCCGGTCAGTCCTTCAGATACGATGGCAAATGTAGCATTGCTCCAGGCGACACCCCGAAACCGCATTTTTGTTTTGAATAACTGTTTGGCTTCTGTATTAAATGGTGCGGATAAAGAATATACTGCGTCATGATAGTCCAGATTCTTTTTTATAAAACCACTATCTAATGGCATGCACCAAACTACAGTGGCGGGTTCGTCATCTCTCCAGTCAAAGCCACGGGGTGCCATCTGCACATTATCATTACCACTCGGTGCAGTTTCAGACGAAGGAAGTTCGGCTAATTGTTTTATTACTTTTCCATTCATGTCGGCAATTACCACAGTAGATGGAAACCCGCCGGCAGGAACAGTATAAGAAAATGGTTTCTTAAGAGTGCGGACAATCATATATTTTTTATCCGGGGAGACATTGATACTGCTGTAGATAGCTGACGTCGAAATTTTTGTTTCTGTACCATTACTATTTTTTACTAATTGTGTGGTCGCATAAAATTCATATAATTGTTCATCGTAAGGACTTTTTATTAAATCCTGAAAGGTAGGGCGGGGGGTTGCCTTGCCATAATTTTCCTGTGTAGTCGGACCTTTTGGTACGGCTGGTCTGGGCGGTGCTGCTGAAGCAGGCTTGATTATAGTTCGATAAAGTAAAGTAGAAGTATTGTACCATTGGTGACTGCCCGTAACGACATTCAAGGCAGTCTTGTTAACTTTCATTGATTTTTGTGTGGTTATATCTATTACATACAAATCAACAGAACTGGTAGTAGTGTGGGTGAAAGCAATTTTTTTATCATCGGGGCTCCAGGAAATATTGCCGGCAAATAGGGGGGAAGGCAAGCCGGTAATTTTATAATCTTTTCCTGAACCTATATTTCTCAAAACAAGGTTATTAATAAAATTTTGGCGGCTGGGCGCAAAATTGTTTGGGTTGATGCGTAAACCTGCAATTTTTAGTTCGGGTCGTGCCAGTTCTTCAACAGATGGATAACTATTGGCTTCGGTAAACAACATCCATTCGCCCTTATCATCCACACTAACCCCGGGTGTTGGCTTTGCTAGCAACATATCGGCAATATCTTTGGGTGGTGTTTTATAACTACCATCATCCTGAGCATTTACATTGATGGCAGCAAACAAAAAGACAATAGTGATAATTAGGGAAAAGCGGTTAGTTGTCATATTCAAAATATTTATCCGGTAAGTTAAGCAAGTAATGGCTTTTGAAAAAGCCGCTTGTGTAAAAAATTATTGCAGATGAATTATTGCCCATTCTGCCATAACGACTATTTTTATAGTATAAATATTAACAATGATTAATACCTCAAGCAAATTTTCCATCGCATTTATTATGCTGGCTCTTGCATTTACTGGATTCAAAGTAAATGAGTCATCTTCAGCTGATGTTCAGCTTACACTACTTCCTGGGTTTAAATCAGAAACTGTTGTTATAACACTTGGTAGTAACCGCCACTTGGTAGTTAACAGCAATGGCGATGTATATGTGAAACTTAACAAATTAAAAGATGGGAAAGGCATAATTGTATTACGTAGCAAAAATGGAAAATATGAAGTGGTAAATAGTTTTGCAGCCTACACAGGTACGGGGATCGCAATTAAAAACGGTTACTTGTATTCTTCATCGGATAACGAAGTATTTCGGTATAAGTTCAATGCCAATAACGAAATAGCGGATTCGAAAAACCCTGAAAAAATTGTAACCGGCTTGGTTAATAAAGGACAGCATGAAGCTAAATCTCTTGCATTGGATAATGCGGGTAACATTTATGTAACTATTGGAGCCCCATCAAATGCCTGCCAGGTTACAGACCGATCAGCTGGTTCGCCGGGACAGGATCCTTGTCCGCTTTTAAATACAGCTGGTGGTATTTGGCAGTTTAAAGTAAACAAGTTAAATCAATCGTATAATGCTGGTGTTCGATATGCCACTGGTTTGCGAAGTGTTGTAGGGCTCGATTGGAACACAAAAGATGAACATTTGTATGTAATGCAACATGGCCGGGATCAACTTTCTCAATTTTTCCCTTCCTTATATACAAGTGACCAAAATGCTGAATTGCCAGCGGAGGAATTTTTTAAGTTGAAGAAAGGAAGTGACTGTGGGTGGCCTTATTGTTATTATGATGGTTTTCAAAATAAAAAAATGCTGGGGCCAGAGTATGGCGGCGACGGGAAAAAGCAAGAGAGATGTAGCGGTAAAGAACAGCCTATTATGGCTTTCCCGGGTCACTGGGCACCAAATGCTGTATTATTTTATACCGGAAAAATGTTTCCGGAAAAATATAAAAATGGTGCTTTCATTGCTTTTCATGGTAGTTGGAATAGAACACCACAAAAGCAAGCTGGGTATAACGTAGTGTTTGTTCCCTTTAAAAATGGAAAACCTTCAGGCAAATATGAAATCTTTGCTACCGGCTTTACGGGTAAAGAATCTGTCAGTGGACCGGGTCAGGCAAAGTATCGGCCATGCGGGTTGGCACAAGGCCCCGATGGTGCTTTATACATTTCCGATTCAAGGGAAGGAAGAATCTGGAAAATTACTCATTGATATTGGTTATTGGTTTATATAAATTTTTCCATCCTTCATTACCAACTTTATTTTCCTGATATTTTTTATATCGGTAGTGGGATCACCTTCTACTGCAATTATATCAGCGAACAATCCTTTTTTAATTTTACCAATTTTATCTACGTAGCCAAAAACAGTCGCATTAACATAGGTAGCAGATTTTAACACATCCAGTGGGGTCATTCCATATTCTACCATTAACTCCATTTCTCTGGCATTATCACCGTGAGTGTATACGCCTACATCACCGCCCATGCAAATAGTAACTCCGGCTTTTAAAGCGAGACTGAAACTTTTTTTCTTGTTAGTAATACGTTCTGGTTCCGGGTCAATACCTTTCCTCCACCCTTTGTATTGCTCAATAGCATCGCCTGCTGCAAGGGTAGGACAAAGAGCTGTTCCTTTTTCCTTCATCAGTTTAAACACTTCTTCTGTTCCATTGTCGCCGTGTTCAATAGTGGATATGCCGGCATTAATTGCTCTTGTCATTCCTTCAGGGTTTGTAGCATGAGCTACTGCTTTTCTTCCACTGCTTATTGTGTTACCAACCAGCCATTGCATTTCTAATTCACTAAATGTTGGCTGAGTTTCTCCATGGGGACCATACCTGTAATCTGCATAAACTTTAATAAGATCTGCACCATGACCAATCTGTGATCGGATAGCCTTGCTCAATTCTTCCAATCCTGCTACTTCTTCTGCACCTTGCGGCAAATCAACATCAGGGCTTTCGCTTTTGGGGCCGTATGTTCCTTTGGCTACTATAGCTCTTGTGGCAACAATCATTCTAGGCCCTGGTATCACTCCCTTTTCAATTGCTTTTTTCAAACCCACATCATCGTACATAGCACCTTCCGTTCCTAAATCTCTCACCGTAGTAAACCCGGCCATCAACGTTGCTTTGGCATGATTAACTGCTCTTGCAGTCCTTTCAGCCCTTGATTCTTTTAATACCTGATCATCCCAGCTTGTTTCATTATACGGATGAAGAAAAAGATGCGAATGACCTTCAATTAATCCGGGTAATAAGGTGTAACCTTTTAACTCTATAATTTCTGTACCCGCCGGTAGTTTAAACGACATAGCACCAGCCTGTTCAATTATATTATTTTTTATCAGCACATTCCAGCCGGTCTGCATGGAAGTGCCATCAAAAACCCGGTCTGGTTTTAGCAAAATATATTTATCTTGTTTTTGAGCAAGTAAAAATTGTGTTGCCATCAAAAACAGGGCAAGTAGAATATTTTTTCTCATAAATAGTAAATTATTATGTGGTAAGAGCATTTATCAACGGAGAATTTCTTTTAAACACCGATGCTGCAAAAGAGCAAAAATGTTTGTAACGTTATTATTCTTTGCATATTCAACCGCCGAGAGTACTAATTGTTGACTAATGTTTTCGTCTTTCATTTTTCGGTGCTCCATGTTAATCACCCGAAAAAACTTAGCTAACATTTTATAATCAGCATAGATTTAAATTACCGACTTAGCCTTCTAAAATAATCTTCTGTAAACATCGGATCAATCTTCTTGTAAAAATCAATAAGGGTTTTTACTTTCTTCTTAATTCTTGGGTATCCATCCACAATAATCCAGAAATTTTCGGAAGGGCTAAAAATATTTTGTGCAAAGGTATTAATGTCATTCTCAATGCCTGATAAAGAATACTGTGTTAAAAATCCTTTTTTACAAAGTGCTGTATCAAGGTCTTGCGAAGATTCGTTGTTGCGGATTGCTCCAACACCGTTTTCTGGATCATTATAATCAAAGCCAGGAATATTCGCTTTTTTCCAGCCCTCTTCGTCTAAAAACGAAGAATGATTTCTATATAAGATGCTGGAATATTCATGATGAAAAGTTTGTTCGAGGTAAAGATTAGTGTAGCCTGATTTAGTCCCACTATTGGTAAGATACAGCGCATCGGTAGAATTGGTGCCACCGTAGCCTACATCATAAAACTTCATTGATTTAAGAAAATAAACAATTTTCAAATCCTTTTGCAATGTTGCTAATGGGTATTTGCTGAGTGCCCGGGTGATAATGTCATTACTCCGTTGAACTTCTGATGGGGCAAGCTTTTCACCCCATGCACTGATTGGAGATGCCTGCCAAGTTTCTGGAAAAATCTCTGGAGAATAACTGAAACTGATACGAACACCTTTAATAGTTGTATCAGCAGGGTTGCTGCGGGAAAATACAGGTAGGCTGATAACAAAAAAGGCAACAGGGCTCAGAAATTTCATGCTATCCTAATTCAAGAGGTTTTAAACGAAGCTAAAAGTATAGCGTAAATCTAAAAATAATTAGCGAATCTTGTGTTTTTGCTATTATATTTGTGGGGTAATGAAACAACAAATTAACAATTCATGGTGGTGGCATTCAACTCTCAGGGGTCTGTAATGTCATAACTATATTTGCTTAAATATATTCAGGCCCCGACAGAAGTGTTCGGGGCTTTTTCTTGCCCTCCGAAGCTATAGCGAAGGAGGGATTTGTTAGATTAACTATTAAGAAACGTATGAGGAAAATAGAAATTAATACAACTTGTAAAAGAATGCTGGCGGATGTGTTCACCCCGGTTGGCATATACCTTCGGCTACGGGACAGATTCCGGGATGCCGTACTGTTGGAAAGCACTGACCATCACTCTTCAGAAAACAGCTATTCGTTTATCTGTATCAATGCAATTGGCGGTATGGAAATCAGTTCTTCCGAAATAGTAGAATTTAAATTGCCCGGACAAAAACCAGAGAAGGTTGTTTTGAAAAATTCCAACGAAGTACCAGAACTGTTGTGGAATTTTATGCAAAAATTCAACATTAAAAAAGGAGAAAATAAAGAAGAAAAATTTGCACAAGGACTTTTTGGATACACGACTTATGATGCTGTACAGTTTTTTGATACG
>JANORJ010000531.1:0-1508 GCA_031415255.1 Chitinophagaceae bacterium
GACCGGCGGCAATTCTTTTTCTGCCACTACTTTATTTGTCAGTGCTGTTATTAAACAGGAGAATGTATTGGTGATAGGAGAAGAAACCGGTGGTGGCGCCTATGGTAACTCTGCATGGTTGATTCCGGATGCAACGCTACCGGAAACGGGGGTTCGGTTTCGTTTGCCTCTGTTCAGGTTGGTAATTGATAAAACAGTTCCTAAAAACGGAAGGGGTGTGCAGCCGGAAATAGAATCTTTTCCAACCGTGGCTGATGTAAAAAGAGGAGCTGATTATAAATTGGAGAAAGCGATGGAGCTTATAAAAAAAGACAAAGAAGGGAAAAATTAATTTACTCCTTCCCTTCATTGAGTATCATAAACCCATCTGCATCTTTCAGGAAGGGAAATTTTTCTCTTATTGTTTGCAAATGCGTTTTATCTAAGGTCATTGTAAAAATATCTTCCTCCTCCTTTTTTGTATAAAGTACTTCTCCCATCGGATCGATGATCATGCTTTCGCCGCTGTAATGAATATCGTTGCCATCATTACCGATACGATTTACACCTACTACATAACATTGATTTTCGATAGCCCTTGCCTGTAACAATGTTTTCCAGGCATGTATTCTTTTTTCGGGCCAGTTGGCTACATATATTAATACGTCATATTCTGCCTCACTCTCAACACCTTCTTCACTAGTGGAGAGGGGGGATTGTCTTGCCCACACCGGAAATCGTAAATCATAACACACTAATAAATTTATTTTCCATCCTTTTACTGATGCAATCAATCTTTTGCTACCCGCAGAAAAATGATTGTCTTCTCCTGCATACGCAAAGCGGTGTCGTTTATCATACACACCATATTGACCATTGGGCAGCATCCAGATCAGCCGGTTGTAATAACTGCCATTCTCTTCTATAATAACACTTCCGGTTAAAATGATTTTCTTTGCTGCACTTATTCTCTTCATCCATTGTACTGTTTCTCCGTCCATTGTTTCGGCCAGCAATTCTGGTTTCATGCTAAAACCAGTGGTAAACATTTCTGGCAACACCACTATTTCTGTTTTCTCTTTTATGCTGTTTATTTTTTCTTCCAGCATTTTCAGGTTGGCGGCTTTATCTTCCCAGTGAAGATTGGTTTGAATGGTGGTGATGGTGAGAGGCGAATTCATATTTCAAAAATAAAGAAACTATCCAGTGATGTTCTCAACAATTCTTTTTATTAATTCAGCTTCAAACCCTTTAGCCATCAAGTAATCCATCGTCTTCTTTTTTCTCACCAAATATTGTTCGTTTTTCAATAAAGCATATTTTGCTTTTGCCAGTTTATTCAGCACTTTTAAATAGTCATCTTCATCTATCTGCTTTAATGCTTTTTTAATGCAATACTCACTTACTTGTTTTTGTTTCAGTTCATATTTTATTTTTACCCGGCCCCACTGCTTTATTCTAAAGCGGCCACCGGCAAAAGCAATGGCAAATCTTTCTTCATTCAGGTAGTTCTCTTCTATAAGTGTGGC
>JANORJ010000532.1:0-6895 GCA_031415255.1 Chitinophagaceae bacterium
ACAAGGGAAATAAAAATATTCAACTCGATCGAGGAACAAAACGCTTACCAGTTGGAGCAGCAAAGAAAAACAACCCCGATTCAGCGGTTAAGAAACTTGTTCTATATGCAGTCACTTTCCAGAAAATTCAGGCCTTCAACTTCTGAAAAAAGAAAAATTACAATTACCCATGGATTTACTACATCCTGAATTTGTACAATTTCTCTCTTGCGCCGCTAAAAATAATTTACGCTACTTACTTATTGGGGGCTATGCTGTTAATTTTTACGGTTACAATAGAAATACCAACGACCTTGATGTATGGATTGCCCCTACCAATGAAAACAAAGCTGCATTTATTAATACACTCTTATGTATGAATTATTCAGCTTCCGAATTAACCCACTTATATGACGAAGATTTTACCAAACCATTTAAAGGAGATATTGGTGCGGCAGATGCCGATATTGATGTACTTACTTTTGTTCATACTGCCATATCGTTTGATGAGGCAGAAAAAGATAAAGTTTTTTTTGATGCAGGAGAAGGTGTAACCATGTACTTTGTTCCTTACGAATTTCTAAAAGATATGAAACTCCGTTCCGGTAGAGATAAAGACCTTTGGGATATTGCCCGACTAGAAGAATTGCGTAATCTTCCGGATAATCCTTAACTTGAGCTTGCCTGATTAACAGCAGGCCGCTTGCAAGAAACAATTAATTAAGTTGAATTTTTTTGCGGCCAGATGCATACAAACGATTGCTTCCATAAACTTTATTATTATTAATTCATTCTTTCGTAAATTCATTTACGTATGGAAGCACATTCATTATTAGCCAACTATCATGAGCAGCCCCGTGTGTGGGATGAAATGTTTGGTGCCGAAGGTGTTCGCCCCACCTATCAAAATTTTGTTTCGGCCATACAAAATTTATCTGCCGATGAAATGACGCATAAAGATGAACTGGCTAAAAAACTGTTTATGAGCCAGGGCATCACCTTCACCGTGTACAGTAGTGGAGAAGGTATAGAAAAAATATTTCCGTTTGATATTATTCCACGCATATTAGAAGCCACCGAGTGGAAACATATTGAAGCCGGCATTAAGCAACGGTTAAAAGCACTAAATATTTTTCTGAAAGATATTTATCATCAGCAGTTTATTATTAAAGATGGCATTGTGCCGGCTAAGTTAATTTACTCCTGTCCCAACTTTGTACGGCAGATGGTAAATGTGGATGTGCCGTTTGATATTTATACTCATATTTCAGGCATTGATCTTATCCGTGACCATGATGGCACTTACTATGTGCTGGAAGATAATTTACGTACCCCATCCGGTGTATCGTACATGTTGGAAAACAGAAGCATTACTTACCGCATCTTTCCAGATTTATTACCAAAGAATAATGTTCGTTCCGTAAAAGATTATCCTGACCTGCTATTAAAAAATTTAGTTGCTTTAGCAAACCGTCAGAAAAGCGACCCAACCGTAGTATTACTTACTCCCGGCATTTATAACTCCGCATATTTTGAACACACCACTTTAGCAAGGTTGATGGGTATTGAATTAGTAGAAGGAAGTGATCTTGTTGTTGACAATCACCGGGTGTATATGAAAACAACAACTGGGCTAAAGCAGGTAGATGTTATTTACCGCCGGGTAGATGATGAATTTATTGATCCATTGGTATTTCGTGGCGATAGTATGCTGGGTGTTCCCGGACTTTACGGTGCTTACAGAACAGGACATGTAGCATTAGTAAATGCAATGGGCAATGGCGTGGCAGATGATAAAGCCGTTTATACCTATGTGCCGGCCATGATAAGATATTACCTGAACGAAGAACCAATTCTAAAAAATGTTCCTACCTATCAATTAGGCGATGCTGAAAACAGAAAATTAGTTTTTGGAAAAATGGATCAGATGGTAATTAAAAAAACCAACGAATCAGGTGGGTATGGAATGTTGATTGGCAGTGCGGCCACCGAAAAACAAATGGATGAATTTAAAGTGGCGATAGAAGCTGACCCAAGAAGTTATATAGCTCAACCAATTATCAGTCTATCATCTGCACCTTGTTATATAAATGGAGTGCTGCAACCGAGACGGGTTGATTTAAGACCTTATGCCTTATACGGCCCTGATGGTATTGATATAGTTCCCGGAGGATTGACAAGAGTGGCTTTGAAAGAAGGCTCATTGGTCGTTAATTCATCGCAAGGTGGTGGCAGTAAGGATACATGGGTACTTGGATAGTTACGAGTCTCGAGTTATGAGTTTCGAGTTAAACTCCGAAATTATTAAGTGAACTTCGATACCGAAGTCTCACAACTCGCAACTCACAACTCACAGCTTACAACTAAAACAAAAATTAAAAATAATTATACCATATAATGCTAAGTAGAGTTGCTGATTCTGTTTTTTGGATGGCCCGGTATATGGAACGTACTAATGGGATGCTACGGTTACTTCGTACCAACTATATTTCGTCGCAGGATGAAGTGAAAGATTTTAGTTGGCAACCCTTGCTCGGCACTTACAGCGATGCATCGCCGGCTGAAAAAAAAGCTATCGGAAACGATTCACCAAAAATTCTTGAACACCTGCTGCTAGATCGTACTAACGGTGCCTCGGTATTCAATAACATAACTCAAGCCAGAGAAAATGCGAGGGCCGTACAAGACCATATTACTAAAGAAGTATGGCAATGCCTCAATGATTATTATCACCTCATCCGCAATGAAAAAATAGAATCACAAATTAAATTTGGCGATCCTGTATCGGCGGTAGATGAATTGATAGATCATGGTATGCTGTATCATGGCACAGTAGATATTACCATGGCCCGTGGCGAAGCATTTAACTACCTCAACATAGGAAAGTTTTTGGAACGGGGATTGCTTTCTGCCGATATGCTGCATATAAAATTAACAGAACTTGATTACAACCTGCATCAACGGGTAGAAGTGCCGGCACTTCGTTACCTGTTGTATTCCCTCTCAGGTTATGAATTATATTTAAAAACACACCGGGGAAATTTTCAGGCTGATTATGTACTGGAACAAATTATTTACAACGAAAATTTTCCTCACTCTGTTTCGTACTGCCTCAAACAACTGTTGCGTTACTTTGAAAGATTAGAAACAGAAAGTCTGCCGGAAAGTTATAAAGAATTGGAATTTTTAATAGGCCGCAGTATGAACAGTGTAAAATACAGCAACGTAAAAACAACAGACACTGAAGGTTTAAAAAAATTTTTACAGCAAACCCGCAGCGAGTTATTTGGAATAGCCGCTGCATTTAATCAATATTATTTTGGTAATTCCTGAATTACCGCAATTTTGCACCCATGCCGAAGTACCGTATCAAACATATTACCCGATATTCTTATCCTGCCCAAGTTATTGACAGTGCCAACCAGGTTATGCTTTTTCCACTGGATGATGCGCTGCAGGAAGTAACAAAACATGAGTTGTTGATTACTCACCAGCCATCTGTAGAAGTATTTACCGATTACTTCGGCAATAAGATTGGTATGTTCTCCATCATCCGTCCACACAGAGAGCTGATGATTGAATCGGTAATAGAAATATTTACACATGAAGTGCCATTACCCAATGATACTACAGCCGCACAAACGCAATGGGACAACCTGACAATAATCTGTGAGCAATTTCCGTACATGGATTTTATGTTGCTGGAAAAATTTGAAACGAAAGAAGAAATTACTACCGTAGTTCAATCATTTATGCCCGACACCACCACTCCATTTGCGGTGGCACAGCAGATGTCGGCATTTGTGTATCATAATTTTGAATACCGCAAAGGTGTTACCAATGTAGAAACACAGGTAGATGAAATATGGAAACTAAAAGCTGGTGTGTGCCAAGATTTTGCGCATATACTTTTAGTTATGTTGCGCATTGTTGGTATTCCTGCCCGGTATGTAAGCGGTTACATTTGTCCGGACAATGATGAGCTGCGTGGTGCCGGCGCCACCCATGCCTGGGTAGAAGCTTACATTCCTTTTCATGGTTGGTTAGGTTTTGACCCCACTAATAATTGTATTGCCAGCGACCGTCATGCACGGCTCGCCATCGGCAGAAGTTTTACAGATTGCACTCCGGTAAAAGGGACGTACAAAGGTTCTTCCGAACATACTCTCGAAGTGTCTGTAGTTATAGAAAACGGTTCTCCCCGCAAAGAGCAGGATGAAATAACACCAGTGTTTACGTACCAAGTACATAACCCCGGCATTCCTTCCACTGATAATTCTTACAGAAAGTTTATGGAGATTCAGCAGCAGCAATAAGAAAATTTTTTTAACCAGCTGTAGTGCTACTCTCAGCTTTTGTTGCGTCGCACTCTTCAGGGTTCTGTTCGCTATACAGCATTTGCGAAGTCTCCGCCTCTTCTTCCAGTTCGTTCATAAAGCTGGTAGCCTGCTATTCATACGCTTTATTCTACTCAGCTTTGCTTATTTTCGGCAAGCCTTCGAAGCCCGAAGGCTGCAGATAAAAAAGAAACTGTGCTGTACGGGGGAAATGATATGCTGACAATGGCGGCAGAGGATTAAGCTTTTTTGTAAAAAAATAGTTGAGAACAGAATAACCAACATAAATTATTACCCGATCCAAAATTTTAAGGTATGCAATGGGAAATTAAAAAAGGGGTGGTTACAGATAATCATGGCGAAATAGTTTTGTTCCGGGATGAATCTCCTGCAATGGACTCTCCCTTATGAATCTAAAAAGCAGTACTTTTATATCTGATAAAAATCATTGCTGCATAAAACAACTTGATAAGCAGGGTTAGTTTTACCCGGTATATGGTACAAAAAAATTGTAACTTTTTCTAATGACACTTTATTCTGCTAATGCTGCCGCAGATCTGCAACTGGCTGCTTCCCTGCAACAGGGTAAGCAGGAGTCGCTTGCTGTAGTGTACGATAAATATGCTCCTGCACTTGGAGGTATCATCAGCAGAATGGTGAATGAAACAGCACTTGCAGAAAAGATATTACAAGACAGTTTTATAAATGCATGGAGACAGGTGGCAGCTTTCAATCCTGCTAAAAGTTCCTTTTTTACCTGGCTTATCAATATAACACTGCAAACAGCTTTTGCTGCCCTACAATCGCAACAAAACGCAAACCCAACAGGCAATAATCTCGTATATGATGCGCCATCTAATTTAGCAAGTCAGGAAACAGCTTTTGACCTGGTATATTATAAAGGGTTAAGTTATGCAGCAGCAGCAAAAGCTCTTCAAACAACAGTGGCCGAAGTAAAAGCCGGGATTCATTTAACTTTAAACAAGCTAAAACAGCAGATAGTAGAATAATGACAGTGAAAGAATATATAGAATCGGGTATTTTGGAGCAGTATTTATTAGGTATTGCCAGCCCTGCCGAAATGAAAGAAGTAGAAGAAATGGCGGCAGCTGATCCTGTTATACGATCCGAAATAGATGCGATCAGCGAAATGCTGGAAGCTATTGCTATGCAAAATGCTGTTGCACCTGACCCTATTATACGGCCGTTTTTATTGGCTACCATCAATTATGAAGAACGGATAAAAAATGGAGAGCCGGTTACTGCACCACCGCTGCTACATGAAAAATCCAATGCCAATGAATATGCTGCGTGGCTACAAAGAGAAGATATGGTATCTCCGGGAACGGACGATGTATTTGCGAGGATCATCGGCTATACCGAAAAAGCAATAACGGCTATTGTCTGGTTAAAGGAAATGGCACCACAGGAAGTACATAAGGATGAGCTTGAACGATTTTTAATTATAGAAGGTACTTGCGATATAGTGGTGGATGGCGCTGTAAATAAATTAGTTCCCGGCGACTATTTTGCTATCCCTTTGCATAGCGACCATCATATAAAAGTAACTTCCGATATCCCCTGTAAAGTTATTTTACAAAGAGTAGCCGCCTGATCAATTGTTGCTACTTGTTTCTCAGACGAGTTTCCGCCCTTTCAGGTGATCCGCAAAAAATGCACTCCTGGGTTGGTGTACTGAGCTTGTCGAAGTATCTCCAACAACCTGTTAAACTAAGTGAACTAATTTATCTAAAGCATTACTTTAGCTCAGTGGCTGGTTAAAATATAAACAGCAACCACGTTGTAAAACGTATCCGATTTAAAAATTAAATTTATGCAATGGGAAATTAAAAAAGGGGTTGTTACAGATGAACAGGGTGAAATAGTTTGTTTGTTGTCTGATACTGCCAGCGATTATCATATTGCTTTAATCAGAAATGCCGCAGTCATGTTTGATGCCATTACGAAACACAATCGAAGCATTGAAAATACAAGGCTTCCAAGAGATCCTAAAAAGCAGTATGAAGAATTTAAGCAGCTAGAAGAAAAAATTAAGGAGGAGATGCGGTAAAAAAACACCAGTGATGTAAATTTTATACACCCAACGTAGCGGATACCGAATAACCAATTACCGTCAGGGTCATGTGCAAAAAAAATTAAAGGGCCGAACAAAAAATAACCTGTCAATTTCTAAACAAATAAAACATACCGATGAAAACGGTAATGAGTTTTGGATGGCAAGGCAATTATCCAAAGCATTAGACTATACCGATTTTAGAAATTTTACAGGTGTAATAGAAAAAGCTATAGAAGCTTGTAAAAACAGCGGATACAACTCTTTGGAACACCTCGTTGAATCCAACGAGGTGATAAATGAAGGCAAGGGTGCTGTGCACAACTATCCAAGTTACAAGCTTAGCCGCTATGCCTAAACTCACACTGCACCCCCATTGTCACTTTTCCGAAATATTTAAAAGCAACCAAAAGGTGTACTTTTGGTAAAAGTATTTTATGCCTATTGCATTAAATAGTACACAACTGGAGATTTTAAAACTCCTCCAATTTCTAAAAGATGATGA
>JANORJ010000533.1:0-3004 GCA_031415255.1 Chitinophagaceae bacterium
CAGAATATCACAATCACTCACATCATCTTTTACCTCCACTCCTGCCAATTGGTATTCCTTGTCCGAAAAACAACGAGCCGATGAAGACTGCGCAACTAGTTGAACATGGGGAGCATTTTTATGTATCCATTTGCATTGGGCCGGGGTCAGCGACACCCGGTTGTCAGCTGGAGTTTTTCCTTCTTTAATAAGTCCTATCCTTGTCATACAGCCATCTATCGTTAAGTGAGATGGCAAAGTTGCCGTTTAAAACCTTCCTAAACAAACTGATTTAAATCACTTTCGTCTTATAAAAGAAGGCGTAAATTTGAAAATTATTACAGAATATTGCTGACAAATGGTTACATCTTTTCATTTAGTGTTTACCCACAAAAAAGATTCTTCATGAAGGATACCAAAATCATTTTTTACACCTTTATTATAATGGCTACTTCCTTATTTTTACTTTCCTGTAAGAAAGAAGTAAACGATCAGGCAGGCTACTACAACCTGAATTATGGTGATTCTATTCTTTACCTCAAACCCGCAGCAGGCGATTACATTGTTAATCCCACCTCACATCGTACCGGAACTTATGAAGGCTTTCCGGAAGGCATTGAAATAGACGATAATACAGGAGCCATTAATATTTCAAAAAGTGAAACCGGGCTTCGTTACCGTATTACTCACACTGCTACTGATGGTACTGTTACCACTACAAAAGTTGTTTTATCAGGTATCACCTTTTTTGACAAATTTTATAACCTCTCACAAAACGATTCTGTTGCATTACCAATCTATAATGCTACTGCATCATCACCTCTTCCACTCAGCGGTTCCATATTTGATGATGGAGGCGGAGCCAATTCCTCTGGCTGTGATGTAAAAACAATTAATGGACAAATTAACCTTGCACAATCTGTCCGCAATGGATTATTTGGCAGTACACCTGCCAATGATGCAAGAAGAGATGTGGAAATTATCTATCGGCTAAACGACCGAAGCAATAAAACAGTAAACAAATTAAAAGTCAGGCTTTATTATTATACTTCTATGGTCACAGTAGCTCCTGATCTTCTGCAAACACTGCTGGAAAGGCAATCGGGTGGTGTTTTCTTAAGGGGCAATTTTACAGAAAGTGTTGACCAAGCAGCCAAACCAAGACCGCCTTGCGTTATTATTATTGCTAATTAAGCATCAACGTTTAAATTTGATAGGCTTTTGATAAGTTTATCATGCAAAAAATTCTGTTATCATTCTTGCTTACCGGACTGCTACTGTTTTGTTTTTCCCAAAAGCAATCGGATAATAATGATGCGACACAATTAAAAAATTATCTCGCTGCAGAAAAAATATATCTCCAAGCCGAACGATTATCTCTTTTGGCGGGTGATAATGAAAAAATACAGGCAACCGCTGATGAAATGTATCAACAGGCATTGGCTGAGTATACACACCTAATTGCTACTTCAGGAAAAAAAAATAATGATTCAATATTTTTTTTTACCCGGTTAAAAACCGGATTTATTAACTATTATTTTGATAGCATTACAGCTGCCAAAACAGATTACCTGATCGCCATTTCATTAAAGAAGCAACTATACTCTGTTCCAGATTCTTTTTTATTTCTTCCCTATTTGTACATAGGGGGAATTTATTATACGCAAAACCAGTTTGATTCTGCATTATTCTATTACAAAAAAGCAGAACAGGTAAACGATAGTTACGAAAACCCTTTGAATGAAGCGGAGCGGCTATATAACCGGCTCGGTGCCACCTTTTATGAAGCCGGAAACTACCGGAAGGCAAGGAACTATTTTGAAAAAGCCATTATACTGACAAACCCGGCCAACAATAACCTGCTGGCGAATTATAAAATCAACCTTGCTTCAATGCTTGTAAAGCTGGAAAACTATGACTCCGCCCGGGCTGTATATAAAAGTTTACTTCCTTCTGTTGCGTTTGAAAATGAGATTTATCATAACCTCGCCATCATCAGTATTAAACAGCAAGAGTATAAAAAGGGGATTGAGTACCTCAAAAAAATAAATTACCGTAATAATAAAAAGAGTATCGACCTCTTTTATAATTTCGGAGTAGCCTACGCCGCCTTGCAAGAAAAGGATTCTTCAGAATTCTATCTGCAAAAAGCACTTGTTGAAAATATTAAATGGAATGAGTCCAGAAAAAATATACAATATGGGTACATACTAAAGTTTCAGGCGGACGAAAAAGTAAAACAAAAATTATACAAACAGGCTATTGGGCTGTATCAGGGAGCTGTGCTGCAATTTTACCAGACTTTTAAAGAAGCTGATATTTATAAGAATCCAGAGATATTTAGTGGCATTTTTTCTTTTATTAATTTATTCAATACACTTACTTCCAAAGCAAGTGCTTTTGAAAGCTGGTACCAGCAGGAAAAAAACATTGAGTATCTCAAGGCCTCGTTAAATACTTACCAATCAGCTTTTAAACTAGCTGACTATGTAGAAAAAACCTATGACTCAGATGAAGCCCGGCTGTTTCTGGGAAAAATAAAATATACTGTTCATAGTAAGCCAATTGATGTCAGCCTGCTCTTATATAACCTCACTAATAAAAGAAAATACCTGGAAGATGCTTATTTATTTGACCAGCAAAATAAAGCTTCTATACTTGCCCTGAACGTGCAGGAGAATGAACTAAGAAATAAAGCTGGCGAATCAAATGAACTTATCCTTAAAGAATCATTATTTAAAACTTCGATAACACGATTATCATTAAAAGCAGCACAAGCAACTGATAGCCTTACCATACTTCAGATTACTAATGCAATCCGGGATAATGAAATTGCGTTGAGTAAACTGGAAGAAAAAATAAACGAAGACCCGGCCTGGCAACAAAGAAAATCTCTTGAACAAATTCCCTCTGTCAATCAACTGCAAAAAAAAATAGATAATAATACAGCATTACTTTCCTTCCACCTTTCCGATACCAAACTTTTAACTTTCATAATCACTCCCAGCCGGTTTGAGTATCACCA
>JANORJ010000534.1:0-8493 GCA_031415255.1 Chitinophagaceae bacterium
GATGCCAGTAACTTGAAACGAAATCTTCTTTTTTGCACCCAAATTATTGACCTGAAAGTACCGGTGGTAATTGCCCTGACAATGATGGACATGGCCAAGCGAAAAGGAATTAAGATTGATATTGCTGCGCTAGAAAGAGAATTGGGGGTGCCGGTAATTGCAGTAAATCCCAGAAAGAACAAGGGAATTATTCAACTGAAAAAAGCGATTGAACAAACAGCGCAACATTTATATCATTCTCCCGTCAGGGATTTTATTGATAATAAGGGTCTGGCCGAAGCTTCTATAACGGCGGTGAAAGAGCAGTATCCACAATTAAGCGATTACACTGCTATTCATTATCTCATCAATCATGAATCGTTTGATTTGAACGAGACGATGCAAAAGAAGATTGAAGAAATTGAAGTGAAAAATAATTTCAACCCTACGAAAACACAGGCGGAAGAAATTTTGCAACGCTACAGTCGCATCCGGCACATTATGCAGCAGGCCGTTTCCGAACCAGACCCTTTACAAAAATCATTGTTCACCGAAAAGCTGGATAATCTTTTGTTGCACCGGGTGTGGGGTTATCTGATTTTGATTGGCGTTTTGTTTTTACTATTTCAAAGTGTGTTCTGGTTGGCGCAATTTCCTATGGACTGGATAGAGTTGGGTTTTGCCAAACTAAGTCAGGGCCTTTCAACTGCTCTGCCCGATAACCGCTGGACGGATTTATTAATAAATGGTGTGATTGCCGGTATTGGCGGCATCTTGATTTTTGTGCCGCAGATAATGATTTTGTTTGGGCTGATAACCTTGCTGGAAGATACCGGCTACATGGCCCGTATCAGTTTTCTTTCTGATAGACTTATGCGAAGCGTAGGGCTGAATGGAAAAAGTGTGATGCCGATGATAAGTGGTTTTGCCTGTGCAGTGCCCGCCATTATGAGTGCAAGAAATATTGAGAATAAAAAAGAAAGGTTGCTGACGATTCTCATTACCCCACTCATGAGTTGCTCTGCAAGGCTTCCGGTTTATACTATCTTGATTGGATTGGTAATTCCTAAAACATATTTGCTTGGTTTTCTTGGTGTGCAGGGTTTAGTGATGATGGGATTGTATTTGCTCGGCTTGGTAATGGCGTTGATAGTATCGTATGTGGCTAAGTGGTTTATCAAAATAAATGAGAAAAGTTTTTTCATTTTGGAATTGCCTACTTACCGTTCGCCGAGGTGGGCTAATGTGTTGCCTACCATGATAAGCAAGGCGAGGATTTTTGTGATGGATGCAGGTAAAGTAATTATGATAATAAGTCTGGTGTTGTGGGCTTTATGTTCTTTTGGACCGGGCAACAGAATGCAGCAAATTTCGCAACGGTATGAACAAGCCTTATCGTTACCCGGTGCTGATAGTAGCCTCTTGGAAAAAAATTACAAGACAACGAAGCTGGAAAATTCTTATGCAGGCATTTTGGGAAAAACGATTGAACCTGCTATTACTCCATTAGGGTATGATTGGAAAATTGGCATTGCGTTAATTACCTCCTTTGCTGCAAGAGAAGTTTTTGTAGGAACGATGGCTACCATTTACAGTGTGGGTGATGATGATGACGGAAGTTTGCTGCTAAAAGAAAAAATGAAAGCAGCTGTGCGGCCCAATGGAGAACCTGTTTTTAATTTGGCTTCCGGTTTATCATTAATGATATTTTATGTGTTTGCCATGCAGTGCATGAGTACATTGGCGGTAGTAAAAAGAGAAACGAAAAGCTGGAAATGGCCGGTAATACAGTTAATTTATATGACGGGGTTGGCTTATTTGATGAGTTGGGTGGTGTATCAGTTGTTTAAGTAATCCTATTTCGTCGTTGGCTCCCACTTATCCTTCGGTTCAAAATTTTTCCAAAGAATTTTTGAAATTTTTTTTGTCAGTAACCAAGCTTCATTGCTATCACCCCAGCTAACGTCTTTATTATTCTTGGTAAAAATAGAAAAGATATAAGGATTTTGACGGCCATTCACCAGCATGACCTCACTCCTCGAAGCATTTACGGCGCCGTTTTTACTAAATACTTCTATATAAGGAGGTATTTGTGAAAGAGCTTCGGCATCCCAAAAGTTTCGGCCAAGTATTCGTTGCATTCGTTCACATGTTGCAGGAGAAATAACCTGGTTTGTATAAATCATTTCAAACAGTTTCCCCATTTCAGCAGGGGTTGTTTGACCCCATCCGTATTGTGTTCGGTTATTTTCTCTGCCGGGTGTTCTGGAGTTCACCTTTGTGTTTTTCAATCCGAGGCTCTCCAGTATTTCATTTATTCTCGTTCCTTTTCCTGCGATGCCTTGCAACCAAAGACTGGCAGTGTTGTCACTAGTAGTCATCATCAGCATAACAACTTTTTTTAAGGCAATTTTTTCATTGTCTTTAAAGGAACCAAGTATATCTTCTCCTTCATATAGTAATGAGTCCTTATAAATAATTTCCTGGTCGTACCGCATTTCCCCCTTCTGTATTTTATCCATTATACCAATCAATATTGGCACTTTTACAATGCTAGCTGTTGGGAAAATAGTGTCCGCATTTATTGAAACTGTTTTGCCAGTTCGCAAATTCTTTACATAAATGCCAATGTCGCCATTGTATCCGGTAACCGCTTCTTGCAGTTTTGATTGAAGCTTCTTATCCGTCTTTTGTGCAACTACAAAAAGTGGTAGGCAAAATAAACTAACAATGATTACTTTTTTCATATTACTTAATTTATACAAACCACAGATTACACGGATTAACACAGATTAAAATTGCTAACGCAATTTTGGAATAGATTGCATTCTTTGTATTCATCTGTGTTAATCCGTGTAATCAGTGGCTAACTCTTATTTCATACTCATATAATCAAACACCAAATCACAAAAAGCTTTAACGCCAGTTTTCATTCCGCTATCATCTACATAAAAATCTGCAGTATGGTGCGGCGGTGCTTTTGCCGGGTCTTTGCCTTTCGGCATTCCTCCGAGATAGAAAAAGAAGGATGGTGCTTTTGTTCCGTAATAGGAAAAGTCCTCTGCCCCGGTTACCCACTCTCTTTCTTTTACATTATTAATTCCTGCCGCAGACTGTAACGAAGGAATCATTTTCTTAACCAGCTCAGGTGTATTATACGTCACCAATGTTTTGGTATCAATAGTTGTTTCTGCTGTTGCACCAGAAGCTTCTGCAATTTTTGAAGCGGTCCATTTTATTCTTTCGTGAACATCTTTTTGCATTTCATTATCCAAGGTCCTTATTGTTCCATCCATCACACATTCTTCAGGAATTATATTGTTTCTTACACCGCCATGAATTTTTCCGACGGTGATTACCACCGGGGCTTTTGTCAACTCCGATTGACGACTCACAATAGTTTGCAACCCTTCAATAATTTGTGCCGAAACCTGAATAGGGTCAATTCCTTTCCATGGCTGGGAGCCGTGGCTTCCTTTTCCTTTTACTACAATATGAAACCAATCGGAAGAAGCCATAAATGCACCCGGCTTGTATTCAATTTTTCCTACTTCAATATCCGATTCAATATGCAGCCCGAATATTACATCCACTTTTGGGTTTTCCATCACTCCTTCTTTTACCATCAATGCAGCTCCGCCTTCTTCACCTTCCGGCGGACCTTCTTCCGCTGGTTGAAAAATAAATTTTATCGTTCCTTTTAATTCGCTTTTCATTCCGGCAAGAATTTCAGCTACACTCATCAGCATGGCCGTATGTGTGTCGTGGCCGCAGGCATGCATTACTCCCACTTCCTGTCCGTTGTATGTTGCCTTTTGCTTTGACGCAAATGGAATGTTCACTCTTTCAGTAACAGGCAATCCATCAATATCAGCCCTGAGGGCAATGCAAGGGCCGGGTTTTGCTCCTTTCAATATTCCTACTACTCCTGTTTTAGCGACACCTTCTTTTACCTCAAAACCTAATTTTTTTAAATGCTCCGCAATTATTTTTGAAGTTCTTGTTTCTCTGTTGCCCAATTCAGGATTCTGGTGAAAATCTCTGCGCCACATAATAGATTTTGCTTCAATTTTATCTGCTACTGAAGATGCTTTTGCTTTCAGTTTTTCAATTTCTGTTTGTGCAGAAAGTTGTGTTGAGAGGATTATTGTTGTTACTAAGAGAAGTGTTTTAACCATAGATTATTTTGTATGAATTTACTGGAAAAATTGTTAGCCACAGCCTGCCCCGACCATTCATGGCCACCTATCTTCTTCTTTTTATTTATATTTAAACCTCCATGCTACTACGCCATATTCCATTTTTGAAGGCTGTTTTCTTACATAGCATTACTGCTTTTGGCGGGCCGCAGGCTCATATCGGTATGATGATGAAAACATTTGTGCAAAAACGGCCATACGTTACCGAGCAAGAACTGATGGAATACAATGCGTTTTGTCAGCTGCTTCCCGGTGCTTCTTCTACTCAAACATTAACACTGATTGGTTATAAAAGAGGTGGTGTGCCGCTGGCCGTTCTTACCCTGATTATTTGGATTCTCCCTGCTAGTATATTAATGGGAGCATTGTCTTTTTTGTTACCCTATATTGACCAGCGTCAGTTGGGCACCAATATTTTCAAATTCGTTGCACCAATGGCCGTCGGATTTTTGGCCTTCGCTGCCTTTACGGCATTTCCACTGGCAATAAAAAATACCATCACCTGGATAATTATGTTGTTCAGCGTTGTCTCCACTTATTTTCTCTTTGGCCAACCGTGGGTTATTCCAACACTAATAATTACCGGAGGAATTATTACCAACCTTAGCCTCAAACGTATTCCGCAGGTAGAACAAAAGCCAAGAAAAATCCGGTGGTGGAATTTCTGGCTCTTCGGTATCATTTTTATTGCAGCAGGTATTATTAGTGAAATGGCTCGAAAAAATGAGTGGGCAGATAGAAAACCAATTAACCTTTTTGAAAATACTTATCGAATGGGCAGTCTTGTTTTTGGTGGTGGCCAGGTATTAATGCCCATGATGTATGAACAATGGAGTGTGAGACCCGAAGCAAAAGCCATCAAAGAGAGAAACCCCAATGTGGTGCAAATAGATGAAAAAGATATGTACACCGCCATGGGAATTGTAAGGGCTTTGCCAGGACCTGTTTTTTCTATTGCTTCTTTTGCCGGAGGAACCGCATTAAAAGATATGGGAAAAGAAATGCAAACAATTGGCTGCATCATTGGAATGATTGCTATTTTTCTACCCAGTGCTTTGCTGGTTCTTTTCTTTTTTCCAATATGGAATAATTTAAAAAAGTACGCTGCTGTCTATCGTTCGTTGGAAGGAATTAATGCAGTCGTAGTTGGAATAATGATCGCCTCTACTTTTTATATAATGAAAGACATTTCAATTAACAGTCTTCAGACTATTAGTTTCATTAACATAGGTGTAATGTTGGGTACTTTTCTGCTATTAAGTTTTACAAAAATTGCTCCGCCATTTATTGTGTTAGGTTGTTTGCTATTGGGATTTGTCTTCTGAAATTATTTTTTATAATACCCACCCTTTTCTATTTCTTCCAATACTTTTTCGGGAATCATATACCTCGCTGATTTTCCTTCTTTGATATACTTACGTATAAGTGTAGCCGATAATTGAAGAAGCGGCGCATCAAGCACATGAAGTTTTGCTCCAATATTATTAATTGTTTCAAAACCGGGTCTTGTATAGACATACACCGGATAGTTTTTTACAATCACCTCATAGTTCTTCCATTTATGAAGATTTTGAAAACTATCGCTACCCATGATGATGCAAAATTCATGTTCCGGGTGTTTTTCAGCGAGGTAAGTCAGGGTAGCAGTGGTGTAGGAAGGTTTGGGTAATCCAAATTCAATGTCAGAAGCTTTTATCCGGGTATCATCTTCTGTTGCCAAGCGAACCAGGTATAGGCGATGATACTCATTTAATAGAGTTGATTCAGTTTTAAATGGATTTTGAGGAGAAACGACAAACCAGACTTTTTCGATGTCGGTTTCATTTAAAATATGATTGGCGATAATAAGATGGGCAACATGAACGGGGTTAAATGAGCCAAAATATAAACCGATTTTCATTCTTAATTAATTGATAATCAATTGTTTATTTCAACAAGTATATGTTCAGCTTCATTCAGTCGGAGACTGAGATGGTAACCAGAAACGTTCACTGAAATAGGGTCGCCAAGTGGTGCTACTTGTTCCATCAAAATGCGTTCCCCTGGCACACAGCCCATTTCCATCAGCTTCAGAAAAATATCGTTACTGTTGAACTCTTTTATAACTCCTTCTTGTCCCGGTTTTAATTCAGATAGCCTTACAATCATTTCCTCGTTTATATTTACTACTACGTTTAAACTACGAAGTATAAATACAAAACTAGCCTTGTTAGTTTGTTTTTGTTTACGAATTTTGAAAATATGCCGCTTTCTACCTCACAATCAAAAGTTTGCTTCTTTTTTCAAGAAGTCAAAATAAGTCTGGTTAACAGAACCCAATTAAAAAAGTATATCCAATCCATTTTCAAAAAGGAAGGAAAGGAGTTGGAGTCTATCAATTACATCTTTTGCACTGACAAGGCTGTGTTGGAAATTAACCGTCAATTTTTGACTCACGACTTCTATACTGATATTATCACTTTTGGCCTTTCAGAAAAAGGAGCTCCTATACAGGCAGAAATTTATATCAGTATTGACCGAGTGAAAGACAATGCCCGACAATTGGGAGTTTCTTTCAAATCAGAGCTACACAGGGTTATTTTTCACGGAGTGCTGCATTTATGCGGGTATAAAGACAAAAGCAAGAAAGAAATCGGGGAAATGCGAGGGAAAGAGGAGTTCTATCTCGCCAAATACGGCCTTTAGGATGTCGGAACTCCGTTCCGACTAATATAAAACGGAACAGAGTTCCGTTCTCCGACGTTCCACGGGAAAAAATTCCACCCTGAAACACCGCGTTTTCCCGTGGAACGTTCTAACAATTATCAGTATCCAATATTTAAGGTAAAATCCCTTTAATCATTCAATCCTCAAATCCGTAGTTTACCTTTGCCAACTTATGTTTCCAGAATACGACGTAATAGTAGTAGGTGCCGGTCATGCAGGTTGTGAGGCGGCGGCAGCGGCGGCCAATTTGGGTTCTAAAACCCTTTTGGTGACCATGAATATGCAAACTATTGCCCAAATGAGCTGCAATCCGGCCATGGGAGGCATTGCCAAAGGCCAAATTGTAAGAGAAATAGATGCCATGGGTGGTTATTCTGGCATTGTGACCGACCTGTCCATGATTCAGTTTAAAATGTTGAACCGAAGTAAAGGCCCGGCCATGTGGAGTCCAAGAGCACAAAACGACCGGATGCTTTTCTCTATTAAGTGGCGAGAAATGCTAGAACAAACTCCCAATCTTGACTTTTACCAGGACATGGTAAAGGGAATGCTGATAAAAGATGGCATCTGCTCCGGAGTGGTAACAGGGCTGGGACATGAAATAAAAGCAAAATCCGTAGTGCTGACAAATGGAACATTTCTAAACGGGATTGTTCATATTGGCGAAAAAAACTTCGGAGGTGGAAGAATGGCTGAGAAAGCCGCCACAGGAATTACCGAGCAATTGGTTTCCTTGGGATTTGAAAGCGATAGACTGAAAACCGGAACGCCACCGAGAATTGACGGCCGTAGTCTTGACTACAGTAAAATGGAAGAACAAGCCGGTGATGAAGAGGTAGTTGGCTTTTCTTATTTAGATACAGAAAAACCTACAACACAAAGAAGCTGCTGGATAACCTATACCAGCCAGAAAGTGCATGATGTGCTGAAAACCGGGTTTTCCAGAAGCCCGATGTTTGCCGGACGAATTGATGGAGTGGGACCGAGATACTGCCCAAGCATAGAAGATAAAATCAATCGCTTTGCTGAAAGAGAACGGCATCAACTATTTATTGAACCAGAAGGTTGGAATACCGTGGAAATATATGTAAACGGGTTTTCCACTTCATTACCCGAAGACGTACAATACGAAGCTCTTCGTAATATAGTGGGTTTTGAAAATGTAAAAATGTTTCGCCCCGGCTATGCGATAGAATATGATTTCTTTCCCCCAACGCAATTGAAATACACATTAGAAACAAAAATTATACAAAATCTATTCTTTGCTGGACAGATAAATGGAACTACTGGTTATGAAGAAGCCGCTTGTCAGGGATTGATGGCTGGAATTAATGCTCATCAAAAAACCCGACACCTCGAACCAGTTATATTAAAAAGAAGTGAAGCATACATCGGTGTATTGATTGATGATTTAATAAGCAAAGGAACCGATGAACCATACCGGATGTTTACTTCAAGAGCGGAGTTTAGAACATTACTTCGTCAAGACAATGCAGATTTACGGTTGACAGAATTAAGCTATCGCCTTGGTCTTGCATCACAAGAGAGAATGGATAAAGTGATAGCCAAAAGAAATGGGGTAGAAGAAATAAAAAACATTTTGAAAGAT
>JANORJ010000535.1:0-2862 GCA_031415255.1 Chitinophagaceae bacterium
TGGACGAAGCCACTTCTTCTGTGGATACTGAAAGTGAGCTGCTTATTCAACATGCTATTGATACTTTAATTAAAGGCAGAACCTCTATTGTTATAGCTCACCGGCTTTCCACCATCCGCAAAGCCAGTAAAATAATTGTACTGGATAAGGGGGAAGTTAAAGAAATGGGAACCCATGAAGAACTGTTGCAAAAAGGTGGGTTTTATAGTAAACTGCATGAGATGCAGTTTGAAAAGAAAGAAGGTAAAATCCCCTGATTACCAATATGAATAATGAAACTCCCCCAGATAGTGAATCTGCTACAGAGTATCTCATTAATTGGTTGAAGGCAGTCAAGGCGGAAAGACTTACTAACCCTGAGGCATTTATAAACAGGGAACCGGGTTTTTATATCGGAGGGGTAAAATATAAGGATGGGGATACTGTTGTTACTGATAATCATAGTTTGCCGCATATTATTAGAGCCGGGTTTTGTGAGTGAGAGTTTTTTTTGAACAAAACCCCAATTTCCTAACCCTCAATTCCGTTTTTAACTCCCACCCCCTTATCTTTGCCGCAAATTTAGGATGGGTATGATTTCAGGACGTTTAAAATCCTTATTGGTAGCGGCTTTCAGCGGTTTTTTTGTATTAACTTCTTTGCCGGTTTTGGCGCAGGAGGATCATGGAAATCATGGTCAGCCAACAGAACAAAACGGAGAGCCCCAAAAGAAGAAATTATTTGACGCCAACGAAGTCATTTTTGGTCACATTATGGATGCCCATGAGTTCCATTTTATGACTTACGGCCCAAAAGAACATCCAAAACATGTTACAATTCCGCTTCCTGTAATTCTTTACTCACCTCAGCGGGGATTCACCACTTTCATGTCTTCTAAATTTCATCATGGCCACGAAAGTTATAAAGGCTATGTTCTATTAACAGAGCACAACAGGGTAGAACTGAAATTAGACCCGAAAAAATTCTTTATCGGTAAAATTGTTCCAATAACTGAAAGCGGCGAATACGATCCTTCAGTTAAAGTGTACGACGTTTCACTTACCCGGAACGTGGTACAAATGATACTGGCGTTAATTGTTCTCGTTTGGATAATGCTTGCAGTTGCTAAGCGTTACAAAAAAGGCGAAGGCGTTACTTCTGCACCTAAAGGCATGCAGAACACTATTGAAACTGTAGTGAATTTTGTAAAAGACGAAGTAGCAAAACCCAACTTGGGGCATAAGTATCAAAAATACCTGCCACTGCTCCTTACTATCTTTTTCTTTATTCTTATTAATAACATATTCGGATTGATACCTGGTTCTGCTAATGTTACAGGAAACATTGCTTTTACATTGGTGCTTTCATTGGTTTCGTTTGTGGTTATTATGTTCAGCACTAATAAGCATTACTGGAGTCATATTTTCAATCCTCCAGTGCCAATGGGAGTTAAACCTATTCTTGTTCCAGTTGAAATATTGGGAGTATTTACCAAACCATTCGCATTGATGATAAGGTTGTTTGCCAACATGGTGGCAGGCCACATTCTTATTATTTGTTTGATTTCACTCATTTTCATATTGGGAGCATTAAATCAATATGTAGGTATTGGTTTTGCACCGTTGTCAATTGGTTTTACAGTGTTTATTTATTTTATCGAAATATTGGTAGCATTCTTACAGGCATTCATCTTCACCAACCTGACGGCGGTATTTATCGGGCAGGCATTTGAAGGCGAACATCATGCAGAAGAAGCTCATCATTAATAACGTCTTTTTTTAATCAATATAAAATCACAATTATGGATTTATTTCTTTTAGCAGACTTGGCAAATGCAGGTGGTGCAATCGGAGCTGGTCTAGGTGCAATCGGTGCTGGTATTGGTATTGGCCAAATCGGTAAAGGTGCTCTGGAAGCTATTGCCCGTCAGCCGGAAGCTATCAATGACATTAGAAGCAACATGATTCTTACTGCCGCCTTGGTAGAAGGAGCTGCATTGTTCTCTATCATCATTGGTTTCCTTGCAATGGTGCTCTAAAAAAACTACTGCATTCAATGCACAGGGCGGAGGATGCAGTTTTTACTTTGATTTTAATTTGGTACGAATAAATATTTTTTATGCAATTACTTACACCGGCCTTTGGTTTGCTTATCTGGACAATGCTGGCCTTCCTCATCGTATTTTTTATACTTAAAAAATATGCATGGCCTGCTATTGTTGGCGGTCTGAAAAAAAGAGAAGAAACTATTGCTGAGTCATTAGCTACTGCTGAAAAAGTAAAAGCGGAAATGGCGCAGATGAAGAATGAGAATGAAGCATTGCTGGCATCTGCTCGTGAAGAAAGAGCCAAGTTGCTGAAAGAAGCAAGGGAAACTAAAGACAGAATTATCAATGAAGCCAAAGAGCAGGCGAAAATTGAAACCAATAAAATAGTTACTGAAGCTCAAGCTGCTATCACTGCACAAAAAATGGCTGCCTTAACTGAAGTAAAAAATCAGGTTGGTAAATTGGTAATTGAAGTGAGTGAGAAAGTGCTGAGAAAAGAATTGGCAAACAAAGAAGCCCAGGAAGCACATATTAAAGGCCTGGTTGACGAAGTAAAAATGAATTAAGAAAAACAAGAAACAAGGAGCAAGATACAAGGCACAAGAGGTCTCTTCTTATACCTTGTACCTTGTACCTTGAAACTTTATAATATGCCTAATCCACGTTTAGCAACGAGATACGCCAAATCACTGATTGACCTTGCCATTGAAAAAAATGAGCTGGAAAAAGTGTATGCAGATATGCAATGGTTGAGTGGTGTTTGTAAAAGCAACCGGGATTTTGTAAATCTGTTGCGTAGCCCTATTATTAAAGGCGATACCAAAAAGAAAATTCTG
>JANORJ010000536.1:0-2664 GCA_031415255.1 Chitinophagaceae bacterium
GCAAAATCGGAGACTCGCTAAGTAAAAAAGGAGATTCTATAAATGCAAAGAATAATTATGTGAACGCAAAGGTTAATTATACAAAGGCCAAAAAATATAGCGATGAATTTTTTGCAAAAAAGAACCCGGAAGATGTAATTCTGCCAGATTATGAAATTAAAGCAGCTGTAGAGTCCAAAACAGGTGGAACTCCAGATCAGATATATAATACCTATATGGCTGGGGTAGCTTTAGATACCACTGTTGATGCTAAATTGGGATTTATTAAAAAAGGAGTGGCCTACTTTAAGGAAAATAAAATAAGGAATAAAGAAGGCGACCTTTTGCAGAAATTAATCGAATTGAAACCTAAGCCTACAATCAACGATTATTTTGACCTTACCTTGGCTCGTTATTTTACTCCGGAATATGGAAGGTCGAGAGTAGAAGCATTAAGAATGATAGAAAAATATCCTGATCAGGTATATGGTTATGAATGGGCTTTTAACGCAAGTAATATAATGGATTCTGTAAAAAAAGATAGCATTGCAGTACCAGATGCTTTGAAGCTCTATGAATTTGCCCAAAAGGATACAGCGAAGTTTAAAAAGCAATATTTAACTGCTGTAAAGTTTTTGGGTGCTTATTATATCAACCAGGCTAAGGATAAAGACAAGTCATTGGAATTCTTTACCAAGTGGTTGGAAGCTGACCCGGCAAATGCGGTTACAATTCAGACCTACATTGACCAGATTAAGAAAATGCCGGCAAGGTCTCCGGCTGTTGCACCAAAGGGCAATGCTATTCCACCTGTAGTAACCCCTGCAAAACCAACTACTCCTGTTAAAACAACAGTAAAAGCCCCGGTAAAATCAAAGACTACAACTACGGCTAAAAAACCAGTAGTAGTAAAGAAATAAGAACTCGGTTTTCTTCTTTTACAAAGAAAGTCCTCTGCTGTTTTGGCGGGGGACTTTTCTTTTTAATTAAGTACTGCTAATGACCATTTTAGTTAAGGTAATTTCAACCTGTCACCTTATTTTTGCCCACAGAGTAAAAGCCTATGTTTCACTTACTTCAAACCAGCCTCAACAGTGCGAATGCCAGCTCTTACCTGCCGGTGGGGATTCAGATTTTTATTGCAGTAGGCCTGATTGTTTTTCTTACCGTTGTCACCCATTTATTAGGTCCAAAAAGGAAAACTTCTGATAAGTTGCAAAACTTTGCCAGTGGAATCGAAAGCCACGGCGATGCCCGACAGCCAATGGCAATTAAGTATTTTCTTACTGCTATCTTATTTGTGTTGTTTGATGTAGAAGTGATTTTCTTTTATCCATATGCGGTGAATTTTAAAGAGTTGGGATGGCCCGGATTTTGGGCAGTTTTTATGTTTGTAGGATTTTTCCTTTGTGGGTTTATATATATTCTAAAAAAAGGTGCGTTGGAATGGGAAGACTAGAAGTAATGAATACTTAAAAATTAATAATTAATAATTTCTTGAACTTCGGAATGGCATATAGGTTATTAAGAAGAATGGTAATTATTAATTCTTAATTATAAATTTTTAATTGATGGCAAGGCCTGTATCATATAATTTAATCAAAAAGCCGCTGGAAGCGGACATCAGCATAGTTGATATGCCGGAAGGTCAGCAAGGCGAAGGCTTTTTTGCTACCAAACTGAATAATGTAATTGGTTTGGCAAGAAAGAATTCTATTTGGCCCTTGCCTTTTGCCACTTCTTGCTGTGGTATCGAGTTTATGGCTACCATGGGTTCGCATTACGATTTGGCAAGATTCGGCTCTGAAAGAGTAGGTTTTTCCCCACGTCAATGTGATTTATTGATGGTGATGGGAACGATTGCAAAAAAAATGGGTCCGGTACTAAAACAAGTGTATCTGCAAATGGCGGAACCCCGTTGGGTAATCGCTGTGGGTGCTTGTGCCAGCAGCGGTGGCATTTTCGATACATACAGCGTATTACAAGGAATTGACCAAGTGATACCGGTGGATGTGTATGTGCCCGGATGCCCGCCAAGACCCGAGGCGATAATTGATGGAGTGATGCGAATACAGGATTTAGTAGGTAAAGAAAGTTTGAGAAGAAGAAACGGAGAGAGGTATAAGTTATTATTAGAGAGTTACGGAATACAATAAAAAAAAGCTGCGAGCTACGAGCCATGAGCTACGAGTTCTTTAAGCAAAAATAAAAATCATTGTCTCGCAGCTCATGGCTCGGGACTCGAAGCTAAAGATGGGTCTGACAAACGAAATAATACAGGCAAGACTGACTGAAAAATTTGGAGAGCAAGTTTCCAATTTTGGAGAACCATATGGTATGCTCACTTTTGAAGCACCAAAAGAACTGAACCTTAAGGTGCTTAATTTTTTATATGATGATGAAGAGTTGAAGTTTCGTTTTATGACGGACTTATGCGGTGTTCATTATCCTGATAATAAAGGGAAAGAACTGGCGGTAATTTATCACTTGCATAACTTAGTTGATAATGTTCGCATCCGCTTTAAAGTGCTTACTGATATAAACCAGCCAGATATTTATACAGCCACCGGATTATTTTCTGCGGCTAACTGGATGGAAAGAGAAACCTATGATTTTTACGGAGTTAATTTTGTTGGTCATCCGAAATTGAAACGAATATTGAATGTGGATGAGATGGATTACTTC
>JANORJ010000537.1:0-4525 GCA_031415255.1 Chitinophagaceae bacterium
CAGCACAAGCAGCCCGAACCAGTTTAAGCAAAGCCTTGAATGTATCATTCACCGGCGGTGCTGTAATGGGTGTTGGTGTTGCAGGTTTGGCAGTGATGGGTCTTGGTGGTTTGTATATTATATTAAAACAAATTTTTGCTCCTGATGCCAGTATCAATTCTGAAGAAAAACCAGTCAGCACTTCAACCGTCCTGAACATTTCTTCAGAATTGATAGCTGCATCGGGAGCAAATACTTGTTTTAATACAATATACAAACCACCAAGACCCATTACTGCCAGACCAGCTACACCAACACCCATTACAGCACCGCCGGTGAATGATACATTCAAGGCTTTGCTTAAACTGGTTCGGGCTGCTTGTGCTGTACGTACATTGGCTTTTGTAGCTGCTTTCATACCAATATAACCGGCTAATGCACTAAGCACTGCACCTAATACAAATGCAATAGCAATAGACCAATGCGAATGTGGATTGGCTGTTGCCATTACTGCCAGTAAAACACCAACGATAGCAACGAAGTAGCCAAGAATTTTCCACTCTGCTTTCAAAAAGGCCATAGCACCTTCGGCGATGTACTGGCTGATTTCTTTCATGCGGTCGGTACCGGCATCTTGTTTAGAAACCCATTTGAATTTAATAAGAGTGTAAATAAGACCAATAAGGCCCATCACGGGAACGAGGTAAATCAATTTGTCCATACGAGTTGATTCTTAATCAAAAATTAGTTGAAAAACGGCTTTTTCGCCGGGCGGCAAAGATAAGGGAAGGGGGGGAATAGCCCAAACCCTTAAAGAGGCTTTATAATCAGTAGTTTAAGGAGGAAAAAGCATGTCCGAGGTTATCAATTATATCTCCGGCTATCATACTTTCCATCGAAAATTCTTTTGCAGCAAAATCTCCAGCCAACCCATGCAGGTAAACGCCGAGGATGGCCGCATCAACAGAACTGTAACCTTGTGCTAGTAACCCCGTCAATATTCCTGTCAACACATCGCCACTGCCGCCGGTTGCCATACCAGCATTGCCGGTTGAATTAAAAAACCCTTTTCCATCTGCTGTTGCAATAAATGTATGGTGACCTTTTAAAACAATGACACAGTTCAGTTCTCTAGCTTTATCCAGTGCCAGCTCCATTTTTTCAAAATCATTTGCTGTTTCACCAAACAATCTTTCAAATTCTTTTGGATGTGGAGTAAGGATTGAACCTTCAGGAATCATTTTTAATAAATCGTTTTGCGAAGCGATAATATTTAAAGCATCTGCATCTAAAACAACCGGGTTTCGATACGCATCGAAAATTTCCTTCAACATTGTTTTTGTTTCTGCTGCAGTGCCGATACCGGGGCCAATGCCGATGGATTTATATTTTGTCAAATCATCATCTCCGGAAGGAGTCCTTTGGACAACCTTTGTATTAAAAGATGACTTAAAATCAGTCATCACCATTGCTTCGGGTACGGTGGATTGCAAAATAGCATAACCACATTTTGGAATATGACAAGTGAGGAGACCAACGCCGCTTCTCAAACAGGCTTTGGCTGCTAAAACAGCCGCACCAATTTTTCCATAGCTGCCTGCTACCATCAATGCATGCCCAAACGTCCCTTTGTGTGAAAAAGGTTTTCGTGGTTTGTAAATAGAATGAATTATTGCATCATCCGCTACTTCAAAACGGTTGTGTACCGATTGATGAAAATTACTGTGCAATCCTATATCAAGAATATGTAGTTGACCAATGGCATTTGCATTCTCGGCTAAAAGAAAAGCCAGTTTGTAACACTGAAAACTGAGGGTATGAGTTGCAAGAATAGTTGTTGCTTCTTTTGAAGAACAGTCAACAAATAGCCCACTCGGAATGTCAATAGAAATAATCTGGCAACCTGAGTTATTTATATGATTAACGAGATTGGCGGTTACTCCTTCCAATTTTCTGTTAAGCCCTGAACCAAACAGTGCTTCAATAATTATTTGCCCTTCCGGAAATGGATGGAAATTTTGTGCTGATTGAATGAAATGAATATCTGCCTGCGGAAACTTATGCAGCCGGGAAAGATTGGTTTGAAAATCATTAGTGCCTTTATGACCGAATTCGAGAATATAAACTGTCACTAAATAATCTTGTTCCAGCAACATGCTGGCAATGGCCAGCCCATCACCACCATTATTTCCTTTGCCACAAAAAATGCTGAATGAAGATGCCTCCGGGTATTTATCCAGCAACCATTCCACACATTTACCTGCCGCCCTTTCCATTAGATTGATGGAAGAGATAGGTTCATGTTCGATAGTGTACTGATCCCAAAGCCGTATTTCTTCTGTAGATAAAATTTTCATTTCACCCTAAAGTTGGGAAACAATTTTTACAAATCGGGTGACTTAGTGTTTTACTTTTTTTGCTGACGTTGGCGCAGGGTGTTTTAACAGGGTTGTTTTAAGGCTGTCAATTTCGTCCGGGTCTGCCACTTTTCCCTGCTGGTAATCGCCAAAAACATCATAGCATAGATGAGCCGCATTGTATATAGCCCTGTTGAATCGGTTGCCCAATATAATAATGGTGGCTTTTTCGTCAATTAATCTTGCAAAAGCCGTATTGGAGCCATGCCACTTGCCAAAATGATACACTACTTTTTTTCCGTTGGGCAAAAGTTGTAGACGCCATCCAAAACCATAGTTGTGGATTGATTGTTTTTCAAAACTATGCGGGGCAAATGCAGAATCAAGTAACGCTTTTTCAATAACCTGGTTGGTATATAAAGCTTGGTCCCATTTTAATAAATCCTGTGGGGTGGTATAAATATTTTTATCACCATAAGTAGCATCCAGAAAATCATACTCCCAATAAATATTTTTATTGGTAAATGAAGGGGTGGCCGTTAATGTGTCTTTCAACGTAAAAACAAAAGTGTTATTCATTTGCAATGGAGTGAAGAAATGCTGTTGCATGTATTGCGGATAAGTTTTACCACTCATTTTTTCAATAATCATTGCCAGCAGTATGTAGTTGGTATTAGAATAATTGAATCTTCCATCTGGTGTTCCGGTTGGGTCAGGTTTTTTGTCATACATCATTTTCAACACATCTTGGTTAGTGGCATATTGTCTGTTCCATTTGTTGTTTGGCAGCATTCCCCATTTATTATTACTCATGAAGTAGAGATAATTTGGCAGGCCACTTCTATGTGTTAATAGCATTTTTACGGTAACACCCGGATATGGGAAGCCGGGAAAGAATTTTTCCAGCGAATCATTCAATGATAATTTATTTTCCTGCACCATCCGCAGTATAGCGATAGCAGTAAAAGTTTTGGACGTAGAAGCAATATGCAGAGAAGTGGAACTGGTAAGGCTGTCTTTTTTACGAAGATCCGTTTTGCCAATATATTTCTCATAAATCACTTCACCATCTTTGGCGATAAGTATGCCACCATTGAAGCCTTTGTTGAGAAGGGAAGTGTCAAAAAAATTACTGAGCTGGCGATAATAATTGCGAAAAACTTCCTTGCTAAGTTTTTGCGGTGTAGGTGGATAGTACTGTAATGAATCGTCTTCAGGTTTTTTATCCCTGGAAGAAGAATTGCAGGCGATGAACAGAACAATCAACAAAAAAAAACTAACAATCGTTTTCAATAAGAGGTGTTTAAATTGTAACAAAAGTAAAAGTAGACTATTCCTAAAAGTGGATTAGTTTTCCCCAATCATCTTTTAAATGTTAATAGCTTCAAACTTGCAACCCGATAAAAAACTTCGTTGCACACAGTATATTTGCAGTATGGCAAAAGCAGAAAAAACAAGTTACCCAAAAGAGAAGATTAAAATTCTTTTTTTAGAGAATATTAGTGACGTAGCAGTAAAAAATTTCCAGCGATATGGTTATGTGCAAGTTGAGAAAATATCAAAAGCATTAACCGAAGAGCAATTGATAGAAGAAATAAAGGATGTGCATATACTTGGTATTCGTTCCAAAACACAAGTCACCAAAAAAATTCTGGATGCGGCAAAGAAACTACAGGCCATTGGTTGCTTTTGTATTGGTGTAAACCAGGTTGACTTAAAAGCCGCTACTAAAAATGGAGTAGTAGTTTTTAATGCACCGTATTCTAACACAAGGTCAGTGGCAGAATTGGTGATTGGTTCCTCCATTATGCTTATCAGAAGAATACCTGATAAAAATAAAGCCGCCCATGATGGTGTGTGGATGAAAGATGCCAAAGGTAGTTATGAATTGCGGGGAAAAACATTGGGTATTATCGGCTATGGCAATATCGGCAGCCAAGTAAGTGTGCTGGCCGAAGGGCTGGGAATGAAAGTAATTTTTTATGATGTGGAAACAAAATTGCCATTAGGTAATGCAGAAGATGCAAAGTCATTAAAAGAATTGCTGAATAAAGCAGATGTGGTAACGCTGCATGTACCTGAAACCTCTCAGACAAAAAATCTGATTAACAAAACCAATCTTAAACATTTTAAAAAAGGTGCAATACTGCTTAACTACGCAAGGGGAGAAGTGGTGGATCTTGATGCGT
>JANORJ010000538.1:0-9231 GCA_031415255.1 Chitinophagaceae bacterium
GTAAATATTTATAGCAATAAAAGTGTGAGCGTTCGTCGGAATTATAAGTTGGCTACATCAACTTATCACCCAGGCCAGCACTAACCCATCAAACAGGCGGTAATGTACCATTAAGTCAGCTTCCCCTTTTACAAAATAACAACTAATGGTCTCCGTTAGTTCATCTTTTTTCTGCAATTGAATTTGACGGCGAAAGTCAACCCCACCATTTCCATACCATTTAAAAACGGCTTCTTTGGCCGACCATAGCAATGTTGGCTCATCAAAGTTCATGACGGTTGAATCATTTTCTGCACCCGGAACAAGGTTAAATATTTCATGCTCCTTTGCACTGAGATACTTATACATAATACGGCCAATCTTTTCAACCGGAATTTCTATATCAATCCCCACTCTTTTATTTTTACTTACAATTGCTGCCGCATAATCACCACAATGTGAGATGGAAAAATGATACTCCTCAGCCGGCAAAAAAGGCTTTCGGGTATCTGCAATTTCAATAAGCTGATAAGGAAAGTCCGGAAAAAGGTATTGCAGTAAAAATCGGCCAGCGAGGTGCTGTAGCCGCTTATGGGGATGTGTTACCTCCCGGTGCAGCGGCACATTACCTTTGAAGAATTCTTCGGTTTCTTCAATCTTCCACACCCCCAGCCGGGTGTCTTCGTTAATTTGATGTTGAAAAAAAACAGGCATTACTCAGTTTTTCATGGTTAATTTGCCGCATTAATAAAACCGAAGATATAACATGATACTTTCTGACACACGGATATTGGAAGAAATAGAAAAAGGTACCATCAAACTTGTTCCTTATGACAGGGAATGTGTCGGCAGTAACTCCTACGATGTACACCTCGGCAAAACACTGGCTACTTATAAAGAGCACATGATAGATGCAAAAAAGCATAACCAGATTGACTATTTTGAAATACCGGATGAGGGCATTGTTTTATACCCGCATATATTTTACCTCGGCGTAACGCAGGAATACACTGAAACACATGCCCATGTTCCTTTTTTAGAAGGTAAATCATCTACCGGACGTTTGGGTATAGACATTCATGCCACTGCCGGTAAAGGTGATGTTGGTTTTTGCGGCAACTGGACTCTGGAAATTTCGGTAAAGCAGCCCGTAAAAGTTTACAAAGGCATGCCAATTGGCCAGCTTATATATTTTCCGGTGGAAGGGGACATTGAAGTTTCATACGATAAGAAGAAAAACTCCAAATACAGCAATCAGCCTGATAAGCCGGTGGAGAGTATGATGTGGAAGAATAAATTTTAGACCCCAAACCCCTAAAGGGGATTTAAAAAATTCATTAAAGCAACAAGACTCCTTTCGTTTGTCGAATATTTAATTCAACTTCCAGATTGTATAATTAAGTATCGTGGCAAAACTCACCCAACTGATATAAGGAACAAGCAACCAAGCAGCCGTCTTATTAACTTTTGCAAATGCAAAAATAGTAAGCAGGATAGCGACCCACAGTACTATTATTTCTACCAATGCCCATCCTGGTTGCTCTTGTTTAAAAAATATAAATGACCAGAAAAAATTCAACACCATCTGTACTGCAAATAATGTAATGGCCGTTTTTTTCAACGCCTCATTTGTATTCGATTTCCAAACGAGAAATAAAGCTATTCCCATCATTACATACAATGTTGTCCAAACAGGTCCAAAAATCCAGCCTGGCGGATTCCATGAAGGTTTATTGATGGTTTGATACCAGCTATCCACACCGGTAGCAGTGAAAAAACCTGAAGTAGCACCTACTGCCACTGGAAGTGCAATAGAAATAATAAGTTTAGTAGTATTATTCATAATCGTGTATAAAACACAAATTACATTTTTTAAAGTGCTTCCACACCAAATTTCTTGTAATACGCAATCAACCAAGCCACCACTTCATTATAACTTCTTTTGCCAGCCGGCTGGTTATTAGCTTTTAAAAAATGGCCATAACCCCACATTACAATCGGCTCAATGGGGTTTCTATATTTGCGATAAAAATCCCTGAAATATTTCTGATCTTTTTTTACTTGCGGATGTGCTTTTTGTTGATATGATTTTGCAAGAGAAGTATCCCTTCGGTATAATTCTCCAACAGAATAATTATACATATCATAATAAGCAGAATACCGGAAAGCATTAGAATTATAGGCCCGGCAGGCAAGAAAGCCAACAAAATTTGCTTCATTCTCTTTTCCATATCCCAACTGGTGGGCTATTTCATGTGTTGTTACATACGGTTCTAAAAAACGGGGAACCGTTGTATTTACCTGCCCCTCTCCGGAAAAAGGATTGTAATAACCCTGAAAGCCAAGATAGTTTCCCAAATAACTGAAGAACGACGGTTTTATTGATTTTGGCTCGTAGGTAAGAAATGTATATTTTTTAGCGACCTCTTTGAAAGCTTCCAGAGCACTGCTGAACAACCTGTTTTTATTATCAAAAGAATCCCGCTGGGCGTCTGTTACAAAACCTGCATAATGATTTGCCCGGCTTTGAATTACATTAGTTAAAGTATCCAGATCTGCTACAGAATATTGTTTTACTTCTAAATCTAATTGGTAGGCGATGCCCTGTCTGTTATAATTCAATCCCCACAAAAGATTGAAGAAGACATACAAAAACAAAAAAATGAAAATTCCCTGTTGCAATGCTGCTACAAAATATCCACGGTTCAGTTGTTTTTTGAACAGCAGCCTGAAAAACTTGAACCCCTTGTAAAGAATGACCACAATCAGAAAGCCATAGAACAAATCGCCGATACTAAAAGATGCCCACCCAAAAAGAAACCGCTGCACCTTTGAAATAATAGGATACACCCCTTGGCTATAGTTCCGCTCCACCCAACTCGGGTACCAGGAGACCCATTTTATTAGAATGGTGAGAACGATCAGGAGTACCCAACTCCAGCTTTTCATGAGGCGGGCAAATAGCCGGGACAGAAATTGTTGCAAACTGTAAAATTTAAGTATCTTCAAAATCAGGCTATTAAGCCGGGACAGACAGGCAAAAATAATCTAAAATCAGCCTTAAAATGTCCGTTTATTCCCTTACCTTTGCACACTCTTTAAAAAGTTGACAAATGAGCCGCCGCCGGGAGTTTGAGATAGCTTTTGTATCGTTGAAACCCGGGGTTCATCATTACAGCTATTCGGTTAATGATAAGTTCTTTGAGACATTCCAACAGCAGGACTTCCGCCACTGCAAAGCAAATATAAAGTTGACGCTTGATAAAAAAAGCAGCTTTATGTTATTGAAGTTTGAAATTGGTGGCACATTGGAAGTTACCTGCGACCGTTGCAACAGCAACCTGCCATTGGAACTGTGGGATGAATTCAACATCACTGTAAAAATGGTGGAAGAACCAGCCCTGATGAATGAGCAGGAAGAAGACCCGGATATGTATTATATAGCACAGGGCGATAGCCATGTGGATATTGGGAACTGGATTTTCGAATTCATTAACCTGACCATCCCCATGCAAAAAGCCTGTGAGTATGATAAGATGGACGGACCGCATTGCAACCCTTCAGCACTTGATTTACTGAAGAAAATGGAGCCGAAAAAAATCGAAATAAAAAAAGAGAACCCAATCTGGAAAGGATTGGAAAAGTTTAAAGATTTAGAAAGTGAATAGTGATTGGTGAATTGTGAATAGACTTCACAAAATCAGAATACCTTTAACTATTGACCATTGACAATTGACAAATAAATATTTGAGTTATGCCAAATCCCAAACGCAGACACAGTCAGCAAAGAAGTGCAAAACGCAGAACGCATTATAAAGCTACTGCTGCTACATTATCAACAGACAGCACCACTGGTGAACTACATGTTCGTCACCGTGCCCATGTAAGTGAAGGAAAGTTGTTTTACAAAGGTAAAGTGGTAGCTGAAAAAGCACCCTTAAGAGCCCAGTAACACTGTCTTTTATAAAGCGTTTTTTATAATTCCAAAACCAATTGGCTAAATTGTCATATGGTATTTGGAATTTGTTGTTTTAGAATTGATATTTATTAATGAATATGTACATAGGTATAGACATGATGGGCGGCGACTATGCCCCGTTGGAAGCAGTGAAGGGAGTGCAACTCTATCTGTCAGGCCATAATGTTCCTGCGGGCCTGGTGTTAATAGGCAATAAAGAACAAATCGAAAAACTTCTTGCAGAAAATAACCTCACTTCAGAACATATTAAAATAATTCATGCAGAAACGGTGATTGGCATGCAAGAGCATCCCACCAAAGCATTAAGAGAAAAACAAAAATCATCTATTGCTATCGGCTTTCATTTATTGGCTACCGGCAAAATAGATGCCTTCATTAGTGCAGGAAATACCGGAGCCATGCTGGTGGGTGCATTGTTCAGCATTAAAGCATTGGAAGGAGTAATAAGACCAACCATATCCAGCATTATTCCCAAAGCAGATGGTGGCACCGGATTGTTGCTGGATGTCGGTTTGAATGCCGATTGCAAACCAGAGCAACTGAACCAGTTTGCTATTATGGGGTCTGTGTATGCACAGCTTATTTTGGGCATTGATAATCCAAGGGTTGGGTTGATAAACGTAGGCGAAGAAGAAGGAAAAGGAAATTTGCTGGCACAAGCAACTTATCCCCTGTTAAAAGAAAATAAACATATCAATTTTATTGGCAACATAGAAGGCCGTGACGTTTTATTAGACAAAGCCGATGTAATGGTATGCGAAGGTTTTACTGGTAATATCATTCTTAAAATGGCTGAATCATTATATGAAATTAGTCATAAGAAAAAAGTAGATGAACCCTATTTTGAACGGTTCAATTTTGAAAATTATGGTGGCACACCAGTTTTGGGTGTAGCCAAGCCTGTCGTTATCGGCCACGGCATTTCTGGTGCCAAAGCTTTTATGAACATGATACATCTTGCCCAGGTAATGATAGAGAAAGATGTAATGCAAAAAATGAAGGAAGCTCTTTCCTGATTTTATCCCAATCGTTAATTTTTAGATTAATAAATACCGTTTTCAGGGTAGAAAGAAATAGCACAGGTAAATTACCTTTAGTTCAAACAACTAATCTTGAAAATTTCAACCGCCTTCCTTATTTTTTTCATTTGTACCAACTCTCTAATGGCGCAAAAAAGTGACAATAATATTTCTATCAGCAACGCAATTTTCATTCCGTTAGAAAAAACAATTTTTTATACAATAGGCGACAGGAGTATTCCTGTCAAAATTTTACAATACGGGAATGCAAAAAATATTATTTGCATAAATGTGCATGACAATGAAACCACTTCTGTAAAAGCAGCAAAATCTGTATTGGAAGAAACAGGCGGAACTATTATTAAAATTGAAAACAAACAACAACGGGTCATCAGATTCCGGTTGAAGGGAGTCAGTTATGGATTTGACCCCAACAGAATGTTCTCCCGAATAGGCATTGAACAAACACTAAGAGATAATAAAAAAACAGGCCGTGATGCAATAAATGAAATAGAAAAGTTTGCACAACGCATATTGCAGTTAATACCCGACAGCAGCTCTTGCATTATCGCCCTGCATAATAATACAGAAGAGGCTTTCTCTGTAAGAAGTTATTTGCCCGGGAACAATAGACAGCATGATGCAAAAGCCGTTTATGCCAGCAACTTGCAGGATATAGATGATATTGCGTTTACAACCGATAGCCTTTTATACCAGAAAATGGCCGATAGCGGTTATAACAGCATCTGGCAAAATAATGAAAAAGCAAAAAAAGACGGTTCGCTGAGTATTTATTGTGGCGAAAGAAACAGGCGATATATTAATATAGAAACGCAACACGGAAAAGCGAAACAATACATAGAAATGCTGCAAAAACTATTGGCCATTCTTGCCGGAGAAAACAAACAAACACCTGAAACGGCTGATAATTCACAATAACTTCTAAAATCAGTGAAAACCTGTTGATAATTAATAGAAAAACTTTTGGCTCAAAAGCTCTTAGACTGTATTTTTGCACTCCCTTAAAAGGAAAATGGTTTCCACCTTCGCTTAGGCTTCGGCGGATAAAGATTTCGTAGCTCAGTTGGTAGAGCAATACACTTTTAATGTATGGGCCCTGGGTTCGAGTCCCAGCGGAATCACAGAAGAACCCCGTCTCGTTCTAAACGAGACGGGGTTCTTCATTTTCAATACTCTCCATTTTGGGTAAGGAAAGAGTTTTTCGAAAGGAGACGATAAAGCCTTTATAGTAAAGTGAGCTTTCTTAATGTTCTTCGTGCCTTAGTGGGAAACAAAATTGAAACTGCTACACTTCTCCATTTTGCACAATTTTAAAGTAGGTTTGTAGTAATAATCTTTTTTCACATGTCAGTATATTTTAAAGACAAAATAGTAGTAGTAACCGGTGGCACAGATGGAATCGGCAAAGCATTGGTTGATGCCTTGATAAATATGGGTGCAAAAGTGGCCACCTGTGCCCGCAACCACGATAAGCTCTATGCCTTGCAGTCAGAATATCCTTCTGCACATTTGCATACCATGGTGGCCGATGTAAGCAGTGAAAATGATTGCCGCCGCTTTATGGAAACCACCATCAAAACATTTGGTGGAGTTGATATATTAATTAATAACGCCGGTGTTTCCATGAGAGCTTTATTGAAAGAAGCTGACACCGAAGTCATTCATAAAGTAATGGACATTAATTTCTATGGTACTGTCTATTGCACCAAATATGCTTTAGATTCAATTATTGCCAGAAAAGGAACGATTGTCGGTGTATCATCTATTGCCGGTTACAGAGGACTACCTGGAAGAAGCGGCTACTCAGCCAGCAAATTTGCCGTGCAGGGTTGGCTGGAAGCTATCAAAACAGAATTGATGGGTGATGGTGTGCATGTAATGTGGGTATGCCCTGGTTTTACTACTTCTAATATCCGGCAGGCCGCATTAAATAAAGATGGAAAATCACATGGAGATACACCCATGGATGAAAGCAAGATGATGACTGCTGAAAAATGTGCCGAACATATTTTAAAAGCCATTGAAAAAAAGAAAAGAACATTAGTATTAACCTTTACAGGGAAAAGAACGGTGTTTATGCAAAAGTTCTTCCCAAAATTGGCAGACAAATTGGCCTATAAGTTTTTCTTCAAAGACGGTAAGTTGGTTAAATAATTTCGGGTTTAGCGTTTCGAGTTTTTCAAGTTTAAAATTTATTACTATGGCAACTATCACAAAATTTGAGGAGTTGGAAGTTTGGCAATTAGCTAGAGAACTTACATCCGAAATATTTAAGTTGTTTACCACTTCAGCAGATTTTTCCAAGGATTATAAGTTGAAAGATCAAATCAATGGCTCAAGTGGTTCCGTTATGGATAATATTGCTGAGGGTTTTGAAAGAGGTGGAAGAAATGAGTTTATTAACTTTCTCACCTTCTCCAAAGGCTCTGCAGGGGAAGTGAAATCACAACTATATCGGGCTTTAGATCGAAAATATATTTCGCAGGACCATTTTGATCGCCTCTATGAGAAAACAGATTTAATCGGCAAAAAAATCGGCGCTTTTATAAACTATTTGAATTCTAGTTCGCATAAAGGAAATAAATTCAAAAACAGAAAAGGCTAACACCAACACGAAACCCTAAACTCAACACTCGAAACTAAAAAAAAAACCTTTTGCCCTTACTAACCCTTACATCAGATATTGGCAGTCCCGACTATTTAGTGGGTGCAGTAAAGGCGCAGCTATTGCAACTCAACCCCGAATTTCAAATCATTGATATTTCGCATAATATTCCTCCGTTTAATTATCCGCAGGCGGCGTATGTATGCCAGAGTGCTATTAAAAATTTTCCGGAGTTTACTTATCATCTTATCCTCGTTAATTTATTTGAAAAAAAACCGGAGCAATTATTACTGGCATTTCATAAAAACCAATACCTGCTTTGTGCTGATAATGGCTTGCTGACCATGATACTGGAAGAAACACCGGAAATAATAATTGGGATACCCTTAGAAAAAACAGCTATTAAAAACACCACTTATCTCAGCTCCATAATGGGAAAAGTAGTAAACCAATTGGTAAACGGCGAATCCATTCAAAATATCGGAACCTCTGATGTTAAGTTTTTAGAGAAACGGCATTTAAGACCAATTCTTGAAAACAATTCCATTGAAGGCCAAATCATTTTTATTGACAGTTTTGAAAACGTCATTGTCAACATTACACATGAGCAATTTGAAGAACAGCGAAAAGGCAGAAGCTTCCGTATTGTTTTTAAAAGAGATGAAATGATTGACCGCATCAGCGAAAGCTATGCAGATGTTTCTGAAGGCGAAAAATTAGCTATGTTTAATAGTGCGGGTTACCTTGAAATTGCTATCAACAAAGGCAATGCTGCCGGTCTGTTCGGCCTCAAAGGGTTTTCTGAAAAACTGAGGCAAGGACAGCTTTCCTACCAAACAATTAAAGTTTACTTTGAATAGGCTATTGAACCGCCCTTCATTTTTAAGATTTTGTGCTGAAAAACAGGCCATTGTCTCCTGCTGACTGTGAACTGAATATCCCTATTTTTGCTTTCTTTCAAACTTTCGGCAGTTCGATAATTTTGCTGCCAGGATTTTATATAGAATAAAACCAACTCTTTAGTTTATGAACTTCAAAAAAGTCAATAACATTACCGGATGGGCGGTGTTCTTAATTGCATTAGCAACTTATTTTCTTACCCGAGAAGCAAGGGGTAGTCTTTGGGATACTGGTGAGTTTATTGCCAGTGCCAAAAGTGTGCAGCTTCCCCACCCTCCCGGTGCGCCGTTATTTGTGTTGCTGGGTCGTTTCTTCATCATCCTGTTTGGAGATAACGGACACAGTGCTGCCAGTGCCGTAAACTTTATGAGTGCATTGGCCAGTGCCGGTACTATCTTATTTCTTTTTTGGAGTGTTACCCACTTTGCCCGCAAAATGTTTGTAAATGCTGGCGAGCAGTTAAATGCGTCGCAAACTTTTACCACCATGGCCGCCGGTGCTGTTGGTGCTTTAGCTTATACATTCAGCGATTCGTTTTGGTTTAGTGCAGTGGAAGGTGAAGTATATGCCTTGTCATCTTTCTTTACAGCATTGGTATTCTGGGCCATGCTGAAATGGGAACATGCTGATGAAAATGCGGGAAATGATTTGCATGCCCGTGCAAGAAGTGACCGGTGGATTATTTTTCTTTTCTTTATGATGGGCTTGTCAATTGGTGTTCACTTATT
>JANORJ010000539.1:0-5871 GCA_031415255.1 Chitinophagaceae bacterium
TCAGCTTTCCGCACAAAAGAAATTTGAGTTAGCAGACATGGACAAACTCTATACATTGACTGACCCTCAAATTTCACCAGATGGTAAATCAGTTTTGATAATAGTATCAATGCCGGATACAACAACCAACAAGAACAAATCTTCTATCTATAAAGTAGATGTTGAAAGCGGAGCTACTCAACAGTTAACATTTGAAAGGACTTTGGTTAGCTATCCAAGATGGTCTCCATCGGGTAATGCTATTGCATTTATAGCTGCTGATGCAACTGCAAAGGCGCAACTATTTTTATTACCAATGAGTGGCGGGGAAGCAAAGAAAATTACTAACTCGTTAATAGGTGTAACGCAATTTGAGTGGAGCCCCGATGGTACCACATTTGCTTTTGTGCAGCAAGACGAAGTAACGAATAAGAAACAGATAGATAAAGGTTATGATGGCTTTGAAATAAAATACAATAGTATGTTTTTGAATGCCCGGCCAAATCCATCACATATCTGGCTTATTTCAATGGATGGTGGTGAGGCCAAAAGACTTACGGCTGGCAATTGGACCGTTCCCGCTGGCGTTCCTAATTCATTTTCCTGGTCCCCCGAGGGAAAAAATATCGTGTTTCAAAGTAATGAGTCACCTTATTCCGGTGAACTTGTTTTTACGATTAAAACAGTTGAACTGGCCACCGGAAAAATTACCAGAATCACCAGCAGCGAAATTGCTCCTGATGCTATGCATAAAGAAAGGCAGCCTGTTTTTTCTCCCGATGGCAAGTCAATTGCCTATCAGCGTAATTTAGAAAATGTTGGTTATGGCTTTGATGTTTTTCTTACATCACTCAATGGTGGCAATGGAATTAATTTGACTGCAAAGCTTGACCGCTGTTTCTTTCGGGCAGAATGGAGTATGGATAGCAAAGCCCTTTTCGTAGCAGCCAATGATTTCAATACCGTTTCGTTATGGATGCAGCCAATCAACGGTGCAGCAAAAAAATTAAATACCAGCAACGTATGCATCACCGGAAGCTATTGGTACAATTATACTGTTGGAAAAAATAATGCTATCGTAATGATTGCAAGTACTCCTCAATCTCCACAGGAGCTTTACTTTATGGCCAATCCGGAATCGGCACCAAAACAATTAACCAATTTTCATCAGGAAATGAAGTCTGTCCGCTTGGGCAAAATAGAAACTTTTAGCTGGAAATCGGAACAATTTACTCCCAATGGAATTCTGACGTTCCCTCCCGATTTTGACCCTGCTAAAAAATATCCATTGGTGGTGGAACCACATGGTGGACCAAGGTCAACATCAAAGGAATCATTCAATCCATCAACACAATTAAAAGCAGCACATGGCTATATCGTTTTTCAGCCTAACTATCGTGGCAGCGATAATATGGGCTACCGTTTTTCGGAAGCTATCAATGGCGATGCTGGTGAAGGACCCGGAAGAGATGTAATGAAAGGTTTAGCAGAATTAAAAAAGCGAAGCTATATTGATACAAACAAAATTGCCGTAACCGGTTGGTCGTATGGTGGGTTTATGACTACCTGGCTTATTGGAAACTACCAAGGTTGGAAATGTGCTATTGCAGGTGCAGCAGTTACTGACTGGCTAGCGCAGTATTCCCAAAACGATGTGGGAAGTATGTCCCGGTTTGAAGTTGGCAAAGGCATATCGCCATTTACTGATAAGAAAGTAAAAGAAAATTGGATAAAAAATTCTCCCATTACTTATGCGGAAAATGTAAAAACACCCACTTTGATTTTATCGAATACAGGTGACGAAAGAGTGCCCATTTCTCAATCTTATACCTATTTCAGAGCACTGCAAGACAATGGTATCGAATCAAAGTTTATTGCTTTCCCTATTGCAGGGCATATACCAACTGACCCCATTAGAACCAAAGAAATGAATAGATACATCTTGGATTGGTTAGATAAGTATTTGAAGTAAAAAATTAAAGCAGTGATAAAAAATAAATAACAATACATGCTAAAAAAGATTTCCATAGCTGTTTTTTGGATCGCCTTCTTCGGTTTCTTTTTGTACAAACTGATTCCTAAGTACAAGTATCTGTCCGATGACACGTTGAAACATTGGGGAAGCAATACTGTGTTTGACAACAGCGTTTTTGCGCTGCATATTTTTGCCGGTATCATTGTTTATTGCACCGCCATATTACAATTCACCCCGGGCATACGGAATAAATACATTTCCTTTCATCGCAAAACAGGCAAGCTCTATATTCTTGCGTCTTTGCTCTGTATTACTACGTTATATATAATGGTACCAAGAACCTGGTGCATAGCCTGCAGGCCTTCACAATTAATAGTAACCAGTTTATGGCTGCTGTTTGTTGTACTTGCCTTTTATTTTATTAAGCAACGAAAAATAATATTACATAAACGAATGATGATAAGCAGTTTTATCTGTGCGGCTTATTTTGTTACTGTAAGAGTAATTGATGCTTACGCTATGGATGTATTCTACTATTTATTTCCAAATAAATCAACAGCATATCTAGCTTCAGATGTATTAGTGTGGCTGGTTCCATTGTTATTGTTCCACCTCTATTGGTTTATAAAAGATAAAACGCAAAAGGCATGAAGAAAAAAATAATCATTTTAATTGCGATATTTTTTGCTGCTTCCACAAGCAGCTTTGCACAGGTTTCTGCAACTGTACATTCACAAAACAAAGAAGCAAATACTTGTTACATCAAAGCACTTGATTATATAAAAATCGGCAACCCAAGAAATGGTGGTTCAGTTGATAGTTTAATAATAGCCGTTCAATGGTTAGAGAAAGCCGTAAATGCAGACCCAAATTTTGTAACAGCTTATATTGAGTTGTGCAAAACCTATTGGCTATTTGATTTCTCCTACCCCAATTTTCCTACGTATAACAGCAGTGCTGTTGTTATTTTACCAAAAGCGAAGGCTGCAATTTATAAAGCATTGCAAGCGGACAGCAAATCTTCTGAGGCCTGGTCACAATTAGCCAGAATGAATAAAAATTATGAATATAAATGGGCTGAGGCGTTGAAGAATTATGCAAAAGCAATTCAGTACGATTCGGCCAATGCAAGCAATTATTCTTCTTATGGAGAAACACTTGCATTACAAGGCAATTGGGGTGAAGCTCAAAAATGGATTGATAAGGCAAATAGAATGGCACCAACAGATAATCGTGTGTTATTAACGACAGGAATATATTATTACTGGAAAAGAGATTATAAAAAGTCAATTCAATATCTCAGCTTTATCAATTCGCAAAACGATAACAGTAAATTTTTTATTTCATTAAGTTATGTGGCTGATAACAATTCAACAAAAGCTATTGAGGTGCTTAAAACACAAAATCCAATGAATAACAGTGGCGGCGGAAAAGCATTGCTGGCTTATGCATTGATTAAAAATGGAGAGGTGAGTGAAGCAAGAAAAATTTTAAAGGGTATTGAAGAATTAAATCAAGTGGTTGAATACCGTTCAGCTGTTTGCTACGCTGCGTTGGGCGAATTCGACAAAGCTTTTGCATTGCTCGATCAATATCATAAGCGACAAGGTAATTGGATGACCTGGTTTAAATATGACAAAGTTTGGGACCCAATTCGTAACGATAAAAGATATATTAAATTACTAAAAAAAATGCCGTTTGACAGGTGACGATTTTTTCGGGATCAGGCAGTTTATGAAAAATTTTAATAATAATCCGCTGGAGGATATTGATGCAGTAAAAGATGTAAGGTTTGTGATGAAAGCGGGTAAAATAATTAAGCAGGATTAATGGCTACAACTACAAATAATATTTAATAAAATAAAGAATATGCAGCACTCAAAAATAATACGACTTACTATTTGTTCCCTTTGTACGTTGATAATATTATCATCAACGGCACAATCCATACTTCCGCCTGTTATTGAATGGCATGGCAAAAGTGAAGCTTTAATTGCCAATACAAATAATGCATGGATAACAGCAGCTGAAAAATCAGACTTTGTAACTACACCAGATTATAAAGAAACCATGAGCTGGTTTAAAAAATTAACAGATGCTTCCCCGCTCTTAACCATGATCTCCATTGGTAAAAGTGTAGAAGGTCGGGATATATTTATGATCATCGCCTCTACCGAAAAAAATATTACAGCCGCTGGACTAAAAAAATCAACCAAGCCATTGTTGCTGGCGCAGGCCGGTATTCACTCCGGCGAAATAGATGGCAAAGATGCCGGCATGATGCTGTTGCGTGATATTGCTTTTGGTAATAAAATATCTTTGTTAGATAAAGTAAACTTTTTGTTCATTCCAATTTTGAGTGTAGATGCACATGAACGTTCTTCTGCCTACAACAGGCCCAACCAACGTGGGCCACAGAATATGGGCTGGAGAACCAATGCACAAAATTTAAACCTAAACAGGGATTATGCAAAACTTGATACCAGAGAAGTAAGATCCGTAATACAAGTGATCAATGAGTATGGTCCGGTTTTGTACATGGATCTTCATGTAACAGATGGTGCCGATTATCAGTACGACATTACCTATGGCGGCATTGGCAAGCAAGGGTATTCCAATGGAATCCGCAACTGGCTCGAAAATGTTCATAAAATGTATACCGGAAAAGAATTAACAAGTAACGGACATATTCCGGGCCCTTTATTAAATGCGTTAAATAATATGGATTTTTCACAAGGCAATATAGTTACAACCGGGGGGCCGAGATTTAGTGACAGTTATGGTGATCTCCGTCACCTTGCAGCAATACTGGTAGAAAACCATTCTTTAAAACCATATAAGCAAAGGGTGTTGGGCACTTATGTGTTATTGGAAAGCACTTTAAAGTTACTTGCAACAGAAGGAAAATCATTAAAAGAAATTACTGAAAAAGATAAAGCAGTGAGAGTTGCAAAATTTCCTATGGCTTGGAAAGTTCCGCAAATGAAAAATACAGTAAGCTTTGATACAAGGTCAAATCCAACAACGGCAGATGCTTCTGTTGTTGCCCCGGATAGCCTGAAACTTTCAGGAATAGCATCCGTAATCCGCAAATCATCGGTAACCAATTCAGATTTTGTAGAATGGATGGGCAAAGCAGTAACTATGACTGTTGCCGATTACAAATCAACAGAGCCTTTTGTTTTTATTACCCGGCCAAAAGGATATTGGGTTCCTGCATCATGCGATGATATAATTGCAAGATTAAAATTGCATGGCATTAAAATGGACATCATCACTCAACCCCGTGAAGTAAGCGTTGAAATGTATCGAATCACAGGTCATGTATTTGAAGATGATAATCATATCATGCAGCCTTTTGAAGGTCATGTGCAAGTTACCGGAACAACTAAAACGGAAAGCCGCAAACAATTATTCCCTGCAGGTTCGGTTTATATAACTACTGATCAGCCATTGGGAGATCTTGCCATGATGTTACTAGAGCCAACTTCAAAAGATTCATATTTCAGCTGGGGATTTTTTCATTCCATTTTTCAACGCACAGAATATATGGAAGCCTATGTAATGGAACCGATGGCAAAAAAAATGCTGGAAGATTCGCCTGCATTACAAAAAGAATTTGAAGAAAAGAAAGCAGCAGATAAAGCATTTGCAAATAATCAAAATGCCATTCTCACCTGGTTTTACAGCAAGACAAAATATTATGATGACAGGTATTTGTTGTACCCTGTTGGCAGGGAATTATAATAATATAAAAAAGTTTATGAAAAAAATACCACTACTGCTTATTGCCTTTTCCATTTCAGCTATGCTGATGGCACAGGAGCCCCTGACTACAAACCAGCAGGCTGTGCAGCAAACAGTCATCAAACTATTTGATGCTTTATCCAACCGTGATTCGGTCGGCATGAAAGCCC
>JANORJ010000540.1:0-2866 GCA_031415255.1 Chitinophagaceae bacterium
CTCAAATTTATAACTATATACTCCCCCATAATAAACATCTTCTTGAATTAAATTACCTGCCGCATTATAAAATTCATCAACACTATAATCAAACTCCGGTGATTCAATTTTAATTAATTGATTATTTGCATTGTAGGATAAATAAACATTATTTATCAACCCTCCATCATCAGCAAAAGTCCAGGTAGTTCTGGTAAGATTATTGCCTGTATAACCAAAATCTACATGCAAATTAATTTTTCCATGTGGCTGTAGTAATTCTACCTCACTACTTTTTAAACGCCTATCAGGATGATAACTAATATTGCATTTGTACTTATCATACCTTTCATTTCGGTTTAAACTATTTAGCAACCCATCGCTATTATAACCAAACGTAGTTGAGTAATTATAATATTTGTAGTGCTGACCTTCATAAACCAACCGGCATCCATTGTTTGAACCTCCCTTTGCAGATAGCAATTCTATTGGGGAGTTCATTTCTTGCTTTTCTTTTGTTTCATTTACTTGCTTCTGGCAACCAATAATAAAAATAGCTGCCAACAGTAAGGGACTGATGCGTAGTAGATAATTCTTTTTCATAAACAATTTTTTTGTTTTAGTAATTTAATAATTACTACTATCAGAATTTAACCTTGCTTTTACAGAGGAGGAATGAACCGGTGTTTACAAAGGAGCTTTTGAATTGCAATTGAAAAATAGGCAATACTACAAACCGGTACAATACCCCATTGGGGTATTTTATAAAAAATGATAAAGATTCTTGAAAAAATCAGTGAATACCCTGCTGAATAGCCTTTTGTATAGCTTCACTGCGGCTGGCTACATGCAGTTTTTTGTAGATATGCTTTACATGGGTTCGCACCGTTTCATAACTGATAAAGGATTTATCTGCTATTGCCCGATAGTTATTCCCTTCCACCATCAAGTTCAATATTTCTTTTTCCCTTACGCTAAGCTGGTAATCAATGCTTTCTGGTGAGGTTAGTACTACATTTTTATTGGAAAAGAAACCAAGCATTTTTTTTGCCACAACCGGACTTATCGGTGCACCGCCATTATACACTTCGTTGATAGCTTCAAGATATTTATTGGGTGGATCGTTTTTTAAAATATACCCCGATGCTCCGGCGCATAAGGCTTGAAATATTTTTTCGCTGTCGTTAAACACCGTTTGTATAAGGATTTTAATCTCCGGGAATTCATCGGTAATATGTTGTGTCGCTTCAATGCCATTCATCCCCGGCATTTCAATGTCCATCAGCACTACATCAGGTTGACTGCTTTTGATATTACGTTCCCAACTGTTACCATCAGCAAAAACACCACAACATGAGTAGCCGGGAGTGCCATTTAAAATGGCTTCCAGTGCATCCCGCACCAATTTGTTATCTTCAAATATCGTTACTCGTATTTCCATGCTCACATTTCCGCCAGCTGGCAGAGAATAATAATTTTTGGTAAAATAAATAGAATCAATCCCAAATCTAATCACAGTATTTTACAATTGCTATACCTCATCAGGTGATTTTGCATTGAAGTGAAACTGATGCGCCTTCATTTTCTTTTGATTGCAAAATCAGTTTTGCTCCAATCTCATCCGCCCGTTTCTGCATATTCTCCAATCCATTCCCTCTTCTTACCATTACTGCATCAAAACCTTTTCCATTATCACTTACAGAAAATTCAAGTTTGCCGTCCACTTCTTTTACTATTAGCCCAAGAATTGTTGCATTGCTGTACTTAACAGCATTGTTAATAGCTTCCTTGCAAAACAGGTAGATGTTACGTCGGCTCTCTACAGGCAGGTTTATATCGGCAATCTTTTCTGGCACACTAATATTTACTTTCATGTTTTTTATTGCCCCCATTTCTATAGCATACTCTTCCAGGCGTTCAATAAGTTTTTGCAGTGAATCCTGTTCGGGGTTTATCAGCCATACTATATCATTCAGTTTATCCACCATCTGTGCAGATGATTGTTGCATTACATTCAGCGATTTTTCAATTTCTGTTGTTTGCCCCGTTTTCATTTGTTCTTTGGTAAGATGGCTGTACATGGCAATGCCGCTGAGGGTGGCCCCCACTTCGTCATGCAGCTCACTACTGATGCGAAGCCTTTCACTTAATACTGCTTGTTGACTTTGTAATTTTTTTCTGCGACGGTAACGGTAGAAGCCATAGCTACCAGCAAGAAGAATAACTGCAATGCCAGCGTAAGCAAAATTTTTTTGCTGTTTTTGTTTAGATGTAAGCGTTGTTTTCAAATTATTTTCAATAGTGAGAAGTTTTATCTGCCCTTCCTTTTTATCAAATTGGTACTTCATCTTATGGCCTTCAGTTATTCTTAGAATTTTTTCGTTTACAATGCTATCCTTGTATAAAATAAATAATTTATAATATTTAAGTGCCTGATTGTAATTCTGTTCAACACTATCTATTATTGATAACCCCATATAGGAATTTCTTAAAATTTCTTTATCATCTATTTCTAAACCCAATTGCAATGCTTTTAAAAGATAATCCTTTCCCATTTCATTTTTTTTGAGCTTGCTGTAAATATTTCCTATGGAAACATAAATATCTGCCACCCCATCAATACGTTCAATTTCCTGCCACAACAATAGTGATCTGAGATATAAACTTAGAGCACTGTCATATTTAGGAAAAGCATTTTTTTTGTTAGCTCTTGAATAGTCTTTATCTCCAAGCTTTTCATAAACATTACCCAATTCCTGATATGTATAAGGGAGGCTCCAACCTGGTCCATCAAAATCAATTTCTGTACACATTTTTAGGGCCCCAAGATGTTGTTGAAAAGCTTCATCATATTTACCTACTAGGCAATACACTTCACCAATTGAAT
>JANORJ010000541.1:0-2435 GCA_031415255.1 Chitinophagaceae bacterium
CCTTTCGAGTTCTGCAAACATGACTTCATCTTTAATGCAAGCATGTTTAATAATTTCTGCAAATCCATTTTCCCATTGCATTTGTGGCAATGAATTCAAAAAAATCATATCATGCAGAATAAATGCAGGTTGACGTATCACTCCTACCATATTTTTATAGACTCCGACATCAATACCATTCTTACCGCCAATTGATGCATCCACCAATCCCAATATAGAGGTTGGTACAAAGCCAAATCTCAATCCCCGCATATAAACAGATGCTACATAACCGGTAATATCTGTAATCACTCCCCCGCCAACGCCAACCAGTGTTGTTTTACGGTCAGCTTCCATTTCTATCAGTTTTTCAATGACTGCATCAACAGTTGCCTGCACTTTAAATTCTTCGCCGGGTTTTAATACAATGGTATTCCACCCTTTAAATCGTTTGGTATGAGCATTGAAAACATTTTCATCCGTAATAATTACCGTAGCCTTTGGATCAGTTATTTTTTTAAAATGACTGATGCTATAAGCCAGGTAGAAATCGGTGGATGAATCGGTGAATTTATATGTTAGTTTATTCATTAATTTTTGTTTCTGCATCCGCCGTCAGGGTTTTCAACCGCTGACGGGGATTTAACCGCTGACCGGGTTTAACTATCCATAATTTTTTTCTGATGATTGATACTTTCCATGTGTACCGCATCAAAATACTTGGTGATAAATTCTTTACTCAATCCCAGCCTGTCACCTTTTGCAGTAGCTCTTTCAATAATCTCATTCCATCTGCCGGTTTGTAAGATGGTAATATTATTGGCTCTTTTATAAATACCAATTTGTTCCGCTGCTTTCATCCGCTGACCGAGTATTTGCATCAGTTCATCATCCAACTGATTTATCTGCTGGCGCAATTTTTCCAATGCCGCATGATACTCTTCCGAACTAATATCTTCTTTTCTCCAAATGATAGTCTCCAGCATTTCTTTTAATCGTTCCGGTGTTACCTGTTGCTTGGCATCACTCCAGGCTTTGTCTGGGTCTATATGACTTTCAATCATCAACCCGTCATAATCAAGGTCAATTGCTTTTTGCATTACCTCCAATAAAATATCACGACGACCACAAATATGTGACGGGTCATTAATGATTGGCATGTTGGGATGCTTCAACTTCATTTCAATAGCCAGGTGCCACATCGGTGCATTGCGGTATTCTGTGTTGCCATAAGAAGAAAACCCACGATGTATCAACCCAATTTGTTTGATACCGGCACGGGCAATTCTTTCAACCGCACCGGCCCACAATTCCAGATCAGGATTGATAGGATTTTTTATCAGCACCGGCACATCCACTCCACGCAGTGCATCGGCTATTTCCTGCACACTAAATGGATTTACGGTTGTTCTGGCTCCAATCCATAATACATCCACATCGAAAGTGAGTGCATCCTGTACTTGTTTGCCGGTCGCTACTTCAACAGTTGTTGGTAAGCCGGTTAGTTTTTTTGCCTGTTGTAACCAGGGCAAACCTTTGGCTCCTACTCCTTCAAACATTCCGGGTTTGGTACGGGGTTTCCAGATACCAGCTCGCAGCATATCTACCTTGCCGGTAGCGGCTAATCGTTGAGCTGTTTCTAATACTTGTTCTTCTGTTTCCGCACTGCATGGACCACTGATGATGAGGGGCCGTTTGTTCCATGCTGTTTGTGTTACTTCGTTGCTTGGTTGTTCAGTTGTTTGCATACTTTATGTTGTAAAGTTAATTATTATGTTACCAGCTTTTGTTTTTCATGGCATCTTCGTTGCGAACTTGTTCTGTTCTTCTTTCCTTTTGGGGAAAGGAAAGAAGAATCACTCTTGTACTTTAGTAATTCTATTCAGCAATTGAGACTACTTCATATTTTTTCTTGACTTACTCTACCTTATTTTCTTTCGCATTGAACCCCTACGGGGTTCTGAATACACGCCGTATTTTCATTCCCCCGATTTCATCGGGGGCTATTCACATTCAGCCCCACTGGGGCTGGGACAAAAAATCCGTTTTAATTCGTTACATCTGCGTCATCGTCCGACGCCATAGGCTTTGGCTGACGGTGTCCGTGTTCCTATTTAATTATTCTCCTTATCTTATTCGCATCCTCAATCAACCGCATCAAATATTCATTATCATCTTTTTCAATACTTTCTTTAAATCTTGTCAGTTGTGCAATATGTTCTTTCAATACATCCAGCACATTTTCTTTATTCTGCATAAAAATCGGCACCCACATTGCGGGGTTACTTTTTGCTAATCGGACAGTACTTTCAAAACCGGCGGAGGCTAATTCAAAGATGGCATTTTCTTCTTTTTCTTTTTGCAACACCGTATTGGCCAATGCAAAAGAAGTGATGTGAGAAATATGACTTACATACGCCGCATGCAGGTCATGGGCTTTGGCTTCCATTTCCAGC
>JANORJ010000542.1:0-2034 GCA_031415255.1 Chitinophagaceae bacterium
CCCAAACCATAAATGGCCGACGTCTCCATTTCAAAATTAGTGATGCGGTGCTGACCAAAACGAAAATCAGTAAGACGGTTAACGAAATTAGGGTTACTGATGCCCAATCGCAATATCCTTCCCTGCGGGCCATAAAAGCCAGGACAGGTAACGGTAATGCCTTGGTGAAAATCTTTTACAAAATGTTTTATCAGCGAAGCGGCACCACTGCTGATGTAGGGATTGCCAATTTGTCCATGTATTTGTGTATGCGTTACAAAAGAATGAAGTAGTGCCTGCTCTTCATCATTTTGCTGATGCCGGTAAAAATTCAGCAGGTTATCAACGCCCAGTCCATGTGTTGATGCAACAAAACTATCTACAGGTATATCTGCCTGCAAAGAACCGGAGGTGCCGATGCGGACAATGTTCAGCGATTTTAATTCTTTTTTTATTTCTCTTGTTTCAAAATCAATATTTACAAGGGCATCTAACTCATTCAATACAATATCTATATTATCGGGACCAATACCGGATGATAAAACGGTCAGTCTTTTTTTACCTACATACCCGGTATGAGAAATAAATTCACGATGTTGCCGTTTCACTTCCACGGTATCAAAATGTTTGCTTACTTCCTGTACCCGGTCAGGGTCACCAACAGTAATAATAGTACCGGCTATTTCTTCCGGTCGCAAATCAAGATGGTAAATGGCGCCACGGGGATTAATAATCAATTCCGATTCTGCGATTCGACTCATATTTTGGAAGTTTATGTAAAATAAAATTGGGCAAAAAACCTATATTTGCAATCGTTCAGGTTTATTCCGATAAAGGTCGGGAGTAAAGTTTACAATCTGAAATTGGAAAAAAGAATGGTCCTGTGGCCGAGTGGCTAGGCAAAGCTCTGCAAAAGCTTCTACAGCGGTTCGAATCCGCTCGGGACCTCCAACAAATGATATCACGACCTGTCAATACTACATTGACAGGTCGTTGTTGTTTTCAGGAACATGCACACTTCAATAATGGAGGTCAATGAAGCGGCAATATGGAAAGTTAGTTTGTGAGGAAGGGAAATAGAATTACACCAGTGCCTCCCACAATATTTCTACAGGATGTAATGCCTTTCTTCCCGTGCCATCTTTTATTTGGTGACGGCAACTTGTACCCGGTGCAGCAATAATTGTGTCATCCGTTTGTTTACGAACAGCGGGAAATAAAACTAATTCACCAATTTTCATTGACAAATCATAGTGCTCCTTCTCGTAACCAAAAGAACCGGCCATGCCGCAGCAACCCGATGGTATGGTTTCTACTGAATAATTTTCCGGTAGCGATAATAATTTTACAGACGGGGCAACAGATGATAAAGCTTTTTGCTGGCAATGCCCATGCAGCTTTATGTTTCTTTTTTCTTTGGTAAATTGTTTTTTTGAAATATTTCCTTTCTCTATTTCGCTGGCAATAAATTCATCTATCAGGAAAACGTTTTTTGATAATGCTTTTGCTTTTTCCAATAATTCATCAGAAGCCAACTCAGGATATTCATCTCTGAAAGTGAGAATGGCTGATGGCTCTATTCCTATCAACGGCGTTTCAGCGGTTATTAAAGAATGAAGCAGTGCAATATTTTTATTGGCAATTTCTTGTCCTTTTCTAATCAAACCTTTCGATAGCCATGTTCTGCCACTTTCAATATGTTCAGGAATGATTACTTCATACCCTAATTTCTCTAGCAATTGAATTGCTTTAATACCAATCTCTGTATCATTATAGTTCGTGAATTCATCACAGAATAAATAAACACGACGTGTATTTCTTGTCCCTTGTCCCTTGCTTGCCTGTCCGATAGGCAGGTACCTTGTGCCTTGATGTCTATTGTACCAACTGCGTAAAGTCGTCTTAAACATCGGCGGCATACTTCTTTCCTTAGCAAACCCAGATAATTTTTTTATTATAGTTCCAGTAATACTATTCTTTACAAAAAAGTTATATATACCCGGAGCTATAGACCCCAACTTTGCAGAGCGGCTGAAATTAGCGATAAGCTTCGAC
>JANORJ010000543.1:0-2616 GCA_031415255.1 Chitinophagaceae bacterium
AATAAAAGATTCCACAGGCAATATATGGGCAGGTACAGATAAAGGCCTTAACCGGTTTGATAATCGGAATGGAGCTACTATAATTTATAATTATGGTTTACAAGATGGATTAAAAGCTGTGGATTTTAATCTTCATAGTGCTTGCATTGACAATAATAATCGCATTTGGTGGGGAACAGGTAAGAATATTGTAATAAAGGATTTGAATAAGCCATTCGAAACCTCAAACCCCTATCCGCCAAAACTGAGTTACATGGAAATTAATAACCAGTTTTACGACTTTCACAATTTTCCAGACAGTCTGCATAAAAAAATATCGTTTAGTGATGTAGCTCCTTTCAGCAATTATCCAAACAATTTAAAACTTGCCCATGACCAGAACCATATCAGCTTTCATTTTTCTGCAATTGATTGGTCAGCGTCGGATAAAATAAAATACAGTTACCGCATGGCCGGGCTTGATGAAAAATGGAGTACCCCATCAGAAGAAACAATGGCAGACTATCGCAATTTAAGCCATGGCAACTACCAGTTGCAGGTAAAAGCAACAGGCCAATCGCAGGTGTGGACAGAGCCGTTTACATACAACTTTACTATTCTTCCTGCCTGGTGGCAAACATGGTGGTTCAGGGCAATGGTTGTTCTGGCAGTGTTAACATTAGTTTTCTTCATTGGCCGCTTCATTTATTTCTATCAATTACGAAAACAGCGGGTAGCAATGGAAAAACAATTGGCTGTGCAATACGAACGACAAAGAATTTCTGCTGAAATGCATGACGATATCGGCGCAGGTCTTTCAGGTATCCGGTTATTAACTGAAATGACAAAAAGTAAAGTAAAAGATGAACAGACGGCTGAAGAAGTAAATAAAATATATCAGTCCGTAGGTGATATTTCTTCCAAAATGAAAGAAGTAATTTGGAGTCTGAATACTGAAAATGATAACCTGCCTAATCTTATTGCCTACCTACAAAAACAAGCGAGGCTATCGTTGGAAAACTATCCTTGCCATTTAGCAGTAGAATTACCTGAAAAAATAGCTAGTGTAGAAATAGATGGTGAAACAAGAAGGAATATTGTGCTTATAGTAAAGGAAGCTATTCATAATATCATTAAGCATTCCGGATCTGATAAAGTAAACCTTACCATCAACAGCAAACGCAGCCAATTAACCATTACTATTGCAGATAATGGAAGAGGTATTGTTGATACACAAATCGATGCTGCTGGCAACGGCATGAAGAATATGAGGAAAAGGATAGAAAAGCTAAAAGGAAAACTCTCCATTCAAAATAAAGAAGGCCTTACATTAATATTTGAAATACCCATTAAAGAAATGTCATGATTACTATATCTGTTATAGAAGATAATGAACAGTTCCGTTATGCACTGGAAACCATCATCCATCAAAAAGATGATATGGCCCTGATAGGTTCTTATGACAGTGCAGAAAAGGCCCTTACCGGGTTACAGCAACATCCAACTGATATTGTAATAGCGGATATTAGCCTGCCGGGTATGCGGGGAACAGAATTGATAGTAAGGTTAAAAGACAAAATGCCGCAAACCCAGTTTATGATTTGTAGTATACATGATGACAACGATACCATATTTGAAGCATTGAAAAGTGGGGCAACGGGTTATATCCTCAAAGACCCTGTTACGGCTGCTGAAATAATAAAAGCGATACGGGATCTGTACAATGGCGGCTCGCCCATGAGTCCTTTTATTGCCCGGAAAGTGATCAGCAGCTTTCAAAATCCCGCCATTACTGATGAGCATTCATTATTAAGCCCCCGTGAAAAAGAAGTGCTGGAATGGCTGGCCAAAGGATTAGTGTATAAAGAAATTGCCATTCATCTTGGTGTGGGAACAGAAACCGTAAAGAAACACCTCAAGAATATCTACCAAAAGCTGCATGTTCAGAATAAGATCGAAGCGCTGAATAAGTTTAAACTCCTCTGATTGATTCCCCGAATGGGGAATTGTTTTATAGTATTACTGCACACATTTTTACAGGTAACTACAATGGTAGTATTTATAGATAAAGGATGCTATGCAATTACTGACTAAACGGGAAAGGGAAGTAGTACAACTGCTATCTATGGGCTTAACGTATGAAAAAATGGCCCTGAAAATGGATGTAAGTCACGAGACGATAAAGATGCATCTGAAGAATATTTACCGCAAACTAAGAGTCCAGAATAAAATCGAAGCGTTACAAAAAGTAAAATTACTATAACCTATTCCCCGAACGGGGAATTGTTTTCATTACTATTTCATTTCATATTTACACCGTGTATTTCTGAACCGTGTTTTCCCCTTTTTATTTCCCGTCTTATACCTGTCGAAAGCCACCACCAAAATTCATAAGTTCCTCCTTAATTATTATTTGTAAAGTTTACAAGCCACCATTCTATAACACTAACTATTGAAACATGAAAAAAATTACCCTGCTTACCTGCTTATTTATTTCGGTTAACATTTTTTCGCAGCCATTCAGTCTTACTAAAGAAATTAATACCACTGCTACCACAAGTTCTCTTGGGTCTTCATTAATGCAGCGTGTTGGCACTACTGTTTACTTTGTGTCCAATGATGGAATAAGCGGAAATG
>JANORJ010000544.1:0-6231 GCA_031415255.1 Chitinophagaceae bacterium
TTTGTTTGCTGGCCAGCAATTGTAAAATAGAAATGCGGGCAGGATGCGCCAATGCCTTGGCATATTTTGCCAACTTGTTTTCCTTTATACCAAATTCTTTTGTTTTTGTAGCCCCCATATCAATCGCAATATTACGATATATTAAGATGAACCCCAATTTAATTTCACAAACTGCTGATTAGCCGTTTAATGAACTGCTTAACATTCCGGTAATATTGTCATCACAATTGCTTAACATGGCGGTAACATACAGGTAACCTCCCAAGGCCACCTTTGCCGGAAATAACCAAGTATGTATTTCAGGCTGAAAATTTTGATGAGTGTGTTTTTGATGAGTGCTTTTGTTGCTGTTTCGACACAGGCTCAAACAATTAAACTGACCGGTAAAGTAATGAATGCAAAGAACGAAGCTTTGCCGGGTGCTACTATAGTAATTGAGGGTGCCGGTAAACAAATACTTGCAGACATAGAAGGAAAATTTTATGTAAGCCTTGATGCAGGAAAAAAATATACCCTTACTATTTCTAACACTGGCTATGAAACAAAATCTATTTCAGAAGTAGATGTTACCGCCAATCAGGAAAATTATTTAGAGATTGTTTTACAAGACAAATCAGCACTAGAAGGTGTTGTGCTTAAAACAACTTCCCGCAAACAGGAAAATACAACTGCCTTACTTACTTTTCAAAGAAGCAATACGGCCATGTCTAGCGGATTAGCTGCTGACTTTATTCGCCGCACACCAGATAGAAACACCGGTGAAGTTTTAAAAAGAGTAAGTGGTGCAAGTATTCAAGATGGAAAATTTGTTATCGTTCGTGGATTGAGCGACCGTTATAATTCTGCTGTTATTAATAATGCACAATTACCAAGTACGGAGCCTGATAAAAAAGCATTTTCGTTTGATGTTATCCCTGCCTCTTTAGTAGATAATATTATCATCAACAAAACAGCTACACCAGAATTGCCCGGGGAGTTTGCAGGTGGTCTTATTCAAATTAATACAAAAGATGTTCCTACCAGAGATTTATTGACCGTTAGCATTGGTCTTGGTTTCAATACTCAATCAGTATTCAAAGATTTTACCAGCAACGAAAGAAACGGAACTGACTGGATTGGTTTTGATGACAAAACAAGAGGTCTGCCAGCAGGATTTCCAAAAACACAGCAGCAATTCCGTATCGGCAGCACACAACAGCGACTTGCCTGGAGCAAGTTATTGAACAGTGATGTGTATAATGAAGTAAATAATAAAGCCTTACCTACTCAAACATATAGCATTACCTGGGGCAAGAGCACTAAGTTTAAAAACGGCGGTGTACTGGGAACTATTCTTTCTGTACAATACCGCAACAGCATGTTGAAATATGATGTGCAAAGAAAACTGCATGAGCAAACTGGTGAAGAAGTAGTTGCGTTAACGGATAACCAGAATAAGTATAGTGTAAATGTGGGTGCATTGGCCAATATATCATACGTAAAAGGCAAGCATAAAATATCTTTCAAAAATCTGTTCAATCAACTATTGGAAGATAATTATTATACAAGAAGTGGGTTTAATAATGATCGTATTCAGGATATTAATTTCCGTTCTTCAGTACTTAATCAACGTTCACTCTATAGTGGACAGTTGGAAGGAGATCATCAGCTTACTACAAGCGGTATCAAATTAAAATGGAACGGAAACTTTGCTTATAATGCAAAAACGCAACCTGACCTTCGGACTATGTCTTACAATAAGCCCAAAGGAACCAACAGCCCATATGAGTATAATGATGATGACACCCGCCGTTTCTTTAGCGACCTGGAAGATTTTAGCTATGGAGCCAACGGGAGTCTTTCTATTCCGTTTATGATGAATAAAAACAAACAGACTTTTAAAACCGGTGGTTCTACTCTTATCCGCATCAGGGATTTTAAAAGCCGCATTTTTCAATATCAGCCCACCTCTCCCACACAGTTTGATGCTACTAAGGCAAGACTTCCTTTCAACCAGATTTTTGCAGACGCAAATATTGCCAACAATGGATTTGTAATAAATGATTTTACCAATAACCAGGATAAATATTTTGGTGTGTCGGTGCTGAACGGTATGTATGGAATGTTTGATAATAAGTTTGGCGAAAAAATAAGATTGGTGTGGGGCGTTAGAGTAGAAAATTTTCAACAATTTCTTACTACAAAAGATGTAACATCTAAAAGAGTGGTGGTGAACACAGAGAAGTGGGATGTACTTCCTTCTTTCAACTTTACACTTTCTCCCAATACAAAAAACAGTATTCGTATAGCTGGTAGCCGCACGGTGGCAAGACCAGAGTTTAGAGAGATAGCACCCTTCTCTTTCTATGACTATGAAGCTAACTACGGTGTAAATGGTAATGTTAATCTGAAAAGAACATCTATCCTGAATGGTGATGTACGGTATGAGTTTTATCCAAAAGGTGGTGAAGCCATAACTATTGGTGGCTTCTACAAATATTTTGATGCACCTATAGAGTTGCGTCTTGACAACTCCAGTGTACTTGATAGAAGAAACTATGGCTACAGCAATGTGGACAATGCTTACACAGTAGGTGCCGAGTTGGAAGTAAGAAAAAATCTTGACTTCGTTAGTAAAACACTGGACAACTTTAGTGTGTTTGCCAACTTTACGTACAGCTATTCAAAAGTTACCTTGCCAACTACTACTGCCGGTGGCGTGGCAACATCAGTTAATCGTCCTTTACAGGGTCAGTCCCCCTACCTAATAAACCTTGGATTGCAGTACAACAGTAAGCAAGGTGGATGGAGTGGTTCAGCCTTGTACAACAGGATTGGTCAGCGTCTGTCATTGGTGGGTAATCAGGATTTTGCTGACATCTATGAAAGGCCCCGCAACCAAGTGGATTTACAAATAGCTAAAAAAGTTATGAAGAATAAAGGTGAGGTAAAACTTACCTGGGCCGATTTGCTGAACAACGCCTACTATTTTTATGAAAATGTAGATACCAAAAAAGCTTTCAGTACTGGCAGCGACAGGCTGTTTAATTCTTACAAGCCCGGTTCTACTATCAACCTTGCCTTTACCTACGATTTTAATATCGGGAAAAAATAAAAACTACAACTAACTATAAACATTTTAAAAACTACAAAAACAAAAATTGATATGAAAAAGATTTTTTTTGGTTCGCTGCTATTGGTTAGCATCTTCAGTGCTACCTCATGTGTGAAGGTGAACTTTGATGATGATGGTACAACAATTGCTCCGGTTGACCCTACCAGCAATATTATTACTGGTGTAATTTCTTCCAGTAAGTTTTATGCTAAGGGCAAATGGATACTGAAAGGATATGTGTATGTTACTGATGGTGCCACTATTACTTTTGAAGCAGGTTGTGTGGTGCAAAGCGATGTTACCGAAAAAGGAGCTTTGATTATTGAAAGAGGCGCTAAGCTGATAGCATCTGGAACGGCTGCCATGCCAATTGTATTTACCAGCGGTAAAGCAATTGGTGCAAGAGCTCCCGGCGATTGGGGCGGAATTATTTTACTGGGTAAAGCACCTACTAACCGTCCACTTGACCCTGCTCCAACTATTGAAGGTGGCGTTGGTCGTCAATACGGTGGCACCGATCCTTTAGATGAGAGTGGAATCCTTCGTTATGTTCGTATTGAGTTTGCAGGTATTGCTGCAGAACCAGGTTCTGAAATTAATGGTCTTACTATGGGTGGTGTAGGCTCAGGAACAATTATAGAAAACGTTCAGGTGTCTTTTGGTAATGATGATGCGTATGAATTTTTTGGTGGAACAGTGAATGCAAAAAATTTAGTGGCGTTTGCTACTGCTGATGATGATTTTGATTTCGACTTTGGATATACTGGTAAAATTCAGTTTGGTGTTTCTTGCCGTAAGTCTGATTTTGTAGATGCTGGCGATGCCGGTAATGGTATTGAGTGTGATAATGATGCAGCTGGTTCTTTAGCTACACCACGTACAAAACCTCAATTGAGTAATTTCACTATTATAGGGCCAAACGATGTGGCCGGAACTGCAGCTAATCATAATTTTTCCAACAGATGGAGAAGGGCTACTCAGTTTGTTTTACGTAATTCAATCCTGATGGGTCATCCTGATGCTGGTTTTTCAATGGAATCAGATGCTACGTTGAATGATTATTATGTAAATAATATTTCAGAATTCAAGAACAACCTTGTTCATTCAACAGCTTTGGTTTACAAGACAGCTAATGCAGCTATAGCAACAAATGCACAAATACAAACTAAAGCTGAAACTGAAGGTTGTGTTACATTAGCTACTTCAGCTGCAGCTCAATTAACAAGCCCGTTCTATTCTACTGCTCCTAACTTCTTACCAGTAACAGGATCTCCTGCATTAGCTGGTTCAAGCTTTACCGGTATGAATCCTTTCTTTACCAGTACAACTTATCGTGGTGCATTTGGTACTACCAACTGGACAAATGGATGGTGTAACTGGGATCCGCAGAATGCAGCTTATTAATTTTAGCTAATAATATTATATTTAAACGTCCTGATTTTTTCAGGACGTTTTTTGATTTAAAAGATAAATTGAAGTCATTATGAAAATAGCCAACTTGTTTATTCTTTGCATAAGCCTGATGTTTATCGGTTGCAAACAAAGAACGGTGAAAATAAAAATGCTGCCGTCTTTAGCTGATAGTGACAGTGCTGTAGTAATGTATTATCATAACCCCGGTGATCCCCGGTTTTTTAATATGATAAAAGTAAGGAGTAAGCATCCTTTACCAGTTGTTACTGCGGATGTGAATGACAGGGTTATTACAGCTAAGGATAGTTGTGTGACGCAAGGCAAAATCTATTTCTATGGTAAAGCCGGTGCGGTAGAAACAATTTATTTTTCCCGGTATATAGATTGCATGACATTGTCTTTTATTAAAACAGGCGTAAAGTATTTTACAAAAATGAGTAAGGAAGCAAAGGAACTATTAGACAGCCTGGAAAAAAATGTAACAGTGCTGCCCGGCCGGCAGGAATAATATATTAATGATGTGCTGGGGTATAAGCATAAACAACCTCGTAAGCTTCTTTACGGAGGTTAGGTAGTAATTGACCAACAGCCAGGTCTTTCTTTTGCGGAGTAGGTTCACATACAGAGTACTTCATGCCATTATAAATGATAGGAGTGCCTATTGGTTTATCAAACTTTACAGCAATAGTTACATGATCGGGATAGGCCAATACTATTACCGGTAGGTTATAAATTTCTTTTACCAAACAAAAAAACAAAGCAGCCCTGTCTTCGCAATCACTTTGATCATACAATAATGTTTGCTCGGGCGACAAACGTTTTTCTTTTCCAAATACTACCGCATCTGTTTCAAACAAAAAAGCATATCGTGTAAACCGCATCAGGTAATCAACACCGTTTTTGGTATTCATTCCTTTTATATTCTTCTTCAGCAATGGAATCAATGAGCTATAGGTTTCTGTACTGAGAGGTATATTAAAATACGATTCATAATCTACCACCGGATAGTTGGCAAAAATGGTTTTTACTTGTGGATTCAACTTTACTTTGAAGTGATAATTAGTTTCACGGTAGTTAAACTGTAAATCTTTATCCTCATAATCAGCCGGTTTAAATCCGGGTAAACGGGTTATTTTATACGAAAAGCTTTTTTGTGTAGCCATCACAGGAAGCCGGACTTCTGCGAACTTTTCTTTTTCAAAATCAATATTGCCACCATAATCATGATAATTAAGGCAAACGTATTGTTTGCTATTTTTCATGTAAGAAGGCATATTGTATATGCTTTCATCGGTTTGCACATAAAAAAGTAATTTTTCCCCGTTAGTTTTTAGTGTGGCATCATAACCAGACCGGGTAAGCAAAAACCATTTGTATAATGTATAACGGAAATAATTCTCAGCCTTGGGGCTTATTTGCTGGGCTGTTTTGCGGATAAGTTGGTAGTACAGCCAGTCATCCAGCTGAAATTGATTTTTGTAATCAAGTAATGCCTGCACAAGTGAACTGGCATTACCGGTAGTTATAGCTGTTTGAAAATTTTGAAGTGATTCTTCATTTATTGGTTGGTTGTAATTAATAATACAGGAGTTGTCGAGCTTTAGCTCAACCGGGTCGCCATAAAAATCAAAAGAAATTGGGGTATAGGTAGCCTGGCCAATCAAATTTTTAGGCAAAAGGCTTATAAAAAGCAATAGGGATAATATGAAACACCTTGTTTTCAT
>JANORJ010000545.1:0-4075 GCA_031415255.1 Chitinophagaceae bacterium
TTCCTGTAACTTTCCCCAACAAAAACTGCAAGAAAGGCAGTTAAAATAAACAGGCCTATAATTATGTTCCGCCGGTTGTAAAATTGATTCATACTGGCCTTGTTTAGTCCAAGTGTAGTTAAGGATCAAACTAAATTTTAACCTTAATAATTATAAACCATTAGCATTGATAAAATTTACCAAAGCGGCGGTATTTTTAAGGCTAAGTTTTTTCAGAATGTTATATCGGTGCACCTCTACAGTTTTTAGTGAAATGACGAGACGTACAGCAATTTCTTTTGACGACATCCCCTCTTTAATTAATTGCACAATATCAATTTCACGACGGGATAATACATTCATATCCGGTTGCCCTCCATCGTTTTCCAACTCCTGTTGTGCAAGAATATTTTTTACTTCATCACACACATATTTTTTTCCGCTATTTACTTCTACTATTGCAGTAAGCAATTCATCTTTTGATGAATTTTTGGTAACATATCCCATAGCACCAATCTGCAGCATACGTCGGGCATAAGCCGGCATTGAGTGCATGGACATACCAATTATTTTTGACCCCGGAGAATATTTCAGGACAAGCTTAGTAGCTTCAAACCCATTTACTGGTGTCATGTTAATATCCATCAACACGATTCTGGGCTTTTTTTCTCTTGCTATTTCTACTGCATCACCAGCATTGCTAGATTCTCCAATTACCAGAAAACGGGGGTCGCTGTTAAGTATTAAAGACCAAGACTCCCTGATTAGCTTGTGGTCATCCACAAGTAGAATGGCGATTTTTTCCATAAGGACAATTGGTTTAATGGTGGGTAGATAAGGTTTCTCTGCTATTAAATTAGGTAATTTATCTTATGGTTAAGGTAAAAGACACTTATAATGTTGGTAAAAACCCATTATTAAATTGAATATTAAGTAAATCCACTTAGTTCAGGTTTCAATTGTTGCTAAAGTCCTACTAAACACCAATAAGTAGTAAAAAGAAAAAGGCAAACAAATTCGATTATTTGTTTGCCGGAAAAGGTTGGCAGATAAAAAATATTTATTGCCGGGTATAAACGATTATTACTAGGTAGGTTTCGGTAGCTGGGCTATAGTAAACCAAAATGATTCTATCGCCTCCACGACATTTAAAAATTTTCCAAAATCAAGCGGTTTTGTTATAAAGCAGTTGGCAGATTTTTCATAACAGGCTGAAATGTCAGAGTCGGAAGAAGAAGTTGTTAGCATAACAACCGGAATCTTCTTCAGTTTTTCATCCTTTTTAATAAAGTCTAATACCTCGATGCCGTTTAGCCTGGGCATGTTAATGTCCAGCAATATAAGCTGAGGTATCACACTATCAGCATACTGCCCTTGTTTTTTTAAAAACTCAATAGCCTCCTCACCATCTTTTACCACAGCTATCTTGTTTTTAATTTTTATTTCTTTAAATGCTTCCAACGTAAGCAGAATGTCTCCTTCATTATCTTCAACTAATAGAATTTGAATTTCACTCATAGGTACAATTTTGGGTAAACAGGAAAATATACAAAGAATTGAACAGGTTATAAGTATAGTAAGGCCAAAACTTTCGTGTTCTAATCATTCCACACATCGGTTAGTAAGTGTTTTCTATTAGGTATGGCTTACTTACTATTTTTAGGATATGGAACAAATGACACATAGAAAGCTTCTATTTCATGCATTACTTTTGTGTATTTGTCAAAATCAATTGGTTTGGTAATGTACCAATTAACATGCTTATCGTAGCACTCACTTATATCTGCATCGGCGGCAGAACTGGTAAGCATTACTACAGGAATCTCTTTAAGCTCTGGATCTTTTTTTATCGTTTCCAGCAACTCCTTACCATCCATGCCCGGCAGGTTGATGTCCATTAAAATCAATTGCGGGGTAATAGCTGCGGAATGCTCACTCTGTTTTTTCAAAAACCGCAGCGCCTCTTCACCATCCCTTACCACAGAAATGGTATTTTCTAATTGCATGTCTTTAAAGGCTTCAGTGGTGAGGATGATATCGCCTTCGTTATCCTCGACCAGCAAGATGTTTACTTCATTCATAGTTGTAGATTTTTATAGTTCAAAAAATAATTATTGAGATTTTACAGGTAAATTAAAATAGAACACAGATCCATTTTCCACTGCAGGTTCCACCCAAATAGTGCCGCCATGCAGCTCTATAATTTTTTTGCACATGGCTAAGCCGGTTCCCGTTCCTCCATACTTTGCATCGTCATTATGCAAACGCCGGAAAATGATAAAAATCTTTTCCGCAAATGCCACTTCAACTCCTATCCCATTATCTTTTACAGCTATCGTCCAAAAATTATTCTCTTTTTTTACTGTTATAGCTACTAGCGGCGGTTCTAAACTCCTGAATTTTAACGCATTTCCCAACAGATGTTCGAGCAACAAAAACATTTGTTTCCTATCCGCTATTACTACCGGTAAATGGTCGGTGGTAATAACAGCCTTGGCTTCCTCAAATACTGGTTGTAACTTTTCTTTTACCTCTTTAAATATTATGTTCAGATCTACTTCTTCATATTCTTTAACAGCGGAACTAAGCCTGGAATACTCCAAAAGATCAAATACTAAGTTTTTCATTTTAGTAGCACCTTTCACCGCATAATCAATATACTGTTTAGCAGAAGCATCTAATTTGTCACCGTATTTTTTTTCGAGTAATTCTAGAAATCCGGTAACCATACGAAGCGGTGCCTGCAGATCATGCGAAACGATATAAGTGAACTGATTCATTTCTTTAGTTAACTCAGCAAGCTTATTTCTCAATTCCTCTTTTTCCGAGTTGCTTGTTTCCAACTCCTGTTGCATACTTACCGGATTATGATTTATTTGTACTGTTTCTTCCATAACTTAACTTCTTTATTCCTGTTTAATAGCTGATTCTTCTATAGATTTTTATTAATGGTAAAATGAAAAGCAGTGCCTTTACCCACTTCAGATGTCATGTGGATTTTTCCACCATGGGTTTCCACAATTTTTTTACAAGTCACCAGTCCCAGGCCTGTTCCCGGATATTCATCCCGCCGATGAAGCCGCTGAAATGCTTGGAATAGCTTAGGCTGATCTTTTTCTGCCACCCCTATTCCATTATCCTGTAATGTAAATTCCCAAAAATCCGGTTGCTCATTTACGGTAAGTGTAATAACCGGTGAAGTGTCTTTTTTTCTAAACTTAATTCCATTGCTTATCAGGTTAAGAAATAAACGATACAATGCACTTTGAGTACCTGTTAGCACCGGTAATGATGATGGAATATGAAGAATGGAACCTGTGTCTGCCACTACAATACTTAAATCTTTATTTACCAGATCCATAACCACAGCCATATCAACGGATTCTTTTTTAGCTGCTTTATTACCCGACCGGGAAAATTCGAGTAAATCTTTAATTAATATACTCATTCTATCGGCACCGTCTTTGGCACGAAATACATAAGACCTTCCCTGTTCATCAAGCACATCATTATACTTTTTTTCCAACAAGCCTAAAAATCCGCTTACCATACGTATTGGTTCCTGTAAGTCGTGAGCTGTTATATTTGCAAACTGATCAAGATTTTGATTTAACTGTAATATTTCTTCTTCCGCTTCTTTTCGTTCAGTAATATCTGCATTGGTGCCAATCATCCTAATAGCATTACCAGCCTGATCCCGTTGAACTAATGCATTTCCTTTGACATGATGGATAGTTTTATCATTCCAAATAATGCGGAATTCAGAATCATACTCTTTATTATTTTTAACTGCTGCCAGTATTTCTTCATTCACTCTTTCTAAATCGTCAGGATGAACCGTGGATTCCCAAGCTGCTGTTACAGATCTAGGATCATTGGGATTGACATTATATATCCGGTACATCTCTTCATCCCAAAGAGAGATGTTAGCAACAATATCCCAATCCCAAATACCAATATTGGTGGCATTTATAGCCAACTGAAGGCGGTTGGACATATTTAATAATTGTGCGGCTACTTTTTTCTTGTCGGTAATGTCTTCTAGTGTGCCTTCAAAATAACTAATCTCCCCTTTTTCATTTCGAACAATTCGGAT
>JANORJ010000546.1:0-6296 GCA_031415255.1 Chitinophagaceae bacterium
ATTAACCAGAAAGGAGATCTGCGAACCGACCTGCAATGCTATGCCCGTTTGCTGAACCTGATTGCTCATTATGAGCTGGGAAATTTTGACCTGCTTGAATACCTTATCAAATCCGTTTACCGCTACATGGCGAAAATGGAAAACCTGAGTAAAGTAGAAGAAGAAGTATTCACTTTTCTCCGTCGTTCTTTTCATGTAGGGGCACAGGCACTAAAGCCGGAGTTTGAAAAACTATTGACCAAATTGAAAAAGCATGAGGGCAATGCATTAGAGAGTCGGGCTTTTGTTTATCTCGATATTATTTCCTGGCTGGAAAGTAAAATTAGCGGAGTGAATGTACAGGATGTTATAAGGGAGAAGTTTTTGTTGGGCAAGAGGGGGAGATAGAAGAAAGTCGGGAGTCGTTAGTCAGCAGACTTAAGCTATATAAGTTGCATAATATTATTGGAAAGCACTTCACTATGGTTTGATAACTTAAAAATAAAAAAATGAAATACCTTATCTGTCTTTTATTTATTGCTGCCGCCTGTACGCCAAAAGAAAAGCAAAATGCTATTGTGGGAAAATGGGAATACGAAAGAATGGAAATGTATAGTGGCGAACCCGTAAATCTTGCAGACTCGATGATTAACAACTTGCATCAACAACAAAAAGGGTGGACTTTTACTTTCACTGGTAAAAATGTGTTTAAAGTAAGCAATCCAAAGGCCAAGAACCCGCAAGATTTTATAGCAGAACAGCCGTATGAATTATCAGCAGATAAAAAAAATCTGGTACTAAAAAATAAAGGGCGACCCGATGAAAATTTTGCTATTGTTGAATTGTCTGACAGTCTTTTAAAAATCAATGTCTTTTATAGCAACGAGGCCTATATGGTTTTTGTGAAGAAGGAATAAAATTATTTAACCAGATGTTGTACTACTATCATCGTCCCTTGCGTCGCACTCTTCAGGGTTCTGTTCGCTATTGAGCAATATGTAAGTTTTTCTTATTTTGTTGGAAAAAGCTTTAGTTTCTGTTGCTGGTGTAGATTACTATAGTTTATTAAGTTTGATTAGAGGACACCAACCTTTAGGTTTGCTTTGGACTATTTATCAACGGCGTAAAAGTAGGGGCACAGGCACTGAAGCCGGAGTTTGAAAAATTACTAACTAAGTTGAAAAAATATGAAGGCAATGCATTAGAGAGCCGTGCCTTTGTTTATCTCGATGTCATCTCCTGGTTGGAAAGTAAAATAAGTGGGGTGAATGTACAGGATGTGATACGGGAAAAGTTTTTGTTGGGGAGGAGAGGAAGGTAAATCTGTTGTTCTGATGAGTCTACAGGACGATCGGTTTATCTTCCTCTACCATTTTAATTCATTTTGATATGAAGAAATAGATTGACATTCTCTTCTTCATTGCCGATTGATAACTGGCTTTCATCGAAACCAGCTTCTCTGGCTAATGTTATCAATTGATCAGCCGTTCTGTGATTCAAGTACCAGTTACCGAATAATTCCATGTATTCTCTCGTAGGATTATAATCATGGTTGAAGTTGCCAACTACAATCTCACCGTTTTCTGCCACCCAATTTTTAAATTTCTTTAGGATAAAAATAAATGCTTTGTCATCAAAATAATCAAAAAGACCTGCAGACCAGATGATGTCGAATTTTTCTTCTGTGTCAAATTTGAAAACGTTTTTATTAATGAATTTTATTTTTTCAGCATAACCGTTGATTAGATTTTCAGCATATTCAATTGCATGTTTATCCATTTCCACACAGGTTGTTTCAAGAGTTTGCCCGGTTACTTTTTCATTGTATAATTCAAGTAAATCTCTGCCGGGCCCACTGGCTACATTCAATAGCCTGATTGATGATTGCTTGTTTAGTTTTTGATGTATCAGGGTTTTAAAATATTTCTTTCTGTTCCGCACTGCCCTTGGTGCCGCATGATTTTGAAAATATTTATCCCAGGATTGGAAAAAAGGATTTTGTGGTGTATTGCCTGTATATATTTTATCAATCATCATGAAATCTCCGGCATAACCATACTTTTTAAGAAGTGCCATACCATGCAATGTGTTTTCAAGAAAATCTTGTCCGAAGAAATGCCTGATTTCAGTAATATCATCCTCTTCAATTTTACCTTCTCTTTTTAATACCCCGATAGCTTTTACCATTTCATCTATATGAGGATAGTATTCGGTGCCAAAGCTCCCTTTTTGTTTTATAGCATCGAGTTGAGAAAGAATAACTTTTTTTGTTAATGGTGCTGTTGTCGTATGCATGATGGTTCGTTTTATTTTTTAATGAACCAAAGATTTAAATGATACGGCTAATAGGGAGGGGTGTTTTCACTGCATTTCAGGTAGTTTTAACACCGTTATTGCTATGTCTTCTACTGAGACAAGATTGTCCGGGAGGTGGGGGAGTTCAGTTGTTTTGGGCAGTTGGTAGCGGCAGAATGAACTAGTTCTGTTATTCCCTTTTTTTGTGAAAGGAATAATAATCATTCTTCCGGTTCTGTTCGCCGCTGAGCAATTTGTAAGTCTTCTTTTTATAACGGGTAAGTCTTTAGTGCATGTTGTTGGTAACCAGCTGCAGTACTACTATCAACTTTTGGTGCGAACTTGTTCTGTTATTGTTTTCTTTCAGTGGAAGGAAACAATAATCACTCTTTATCGTTCGGTAATTCTATTGAGCATATTGTAAGGGTTCCTTATTTATTACCGGGAAGCCGTTAGTTCATGTTGTTGGTGTAGAATCTTATAGCATATTAAGTTTGATAGGAGGACACCGACAGAGGCGTAAAAAATAAATGTCAAATTTTCGTGGATAAACACTTATAGTAAGGGACTTCAAACTCCCGACTTCTCCTTACATTTGCGCAATTTGTTAACCCACACCAGCCCCTTTTAGTAGGGGAGAAAAAAATGCAAGAAAAACAATTACCCGCTGTACTCTTATTAGCTGATGGTACCGTAGCCCACGGATTTGCTTTTGGTGCCATTGGTACCACTACCGGAGAAATATGTTTTAATACCGGCATGACAGGTTATCAGGAAGTATTTACCGACCCCAGTTATTTTGGCCAGATATTGATAATGAACAGTGCCCATATTGGTAACTATGGAGTAAAAGAAGCAGATGTAGAAAGCGATAGTGTGAAAATAAACGGATTGATTGGCAGAAATCTGGAAGACCAGTATTCAAGAAAGATGGCCAATGGATCTATGAATGATTATTTGAAAGCCAATAAAATTGTTTCGATAGAAGGAGTGGACACAAGGGCATTGGTAGCTCATGTTCGTACAAAAGGTGCGATGAACTGTATTATCTCTTCGGAGACAACGGATATAGAAGTGCTGAAAAAGCAACTGGCTGAAACGCCCAACATGGACGGTTTGGAGCTGGCTTCAAAAGTTAGTACCAAAGAATCATACGAAATGGGCGACACCAACTCGGCGATACGCATTGCGGTGATGGATTATGGAGTAAAGAGAAATATATTGAACTGCATGGTGGAAAGAGGCGCTTATGTAAAAGTGTTTCCTGCAAAAACACCCTTGGCAGAAGTAAAACAATTTAATCCCAGTGGTTATTTTATTTCCAACGGCCCCGGCGACCCGGCACCGATGGATTATGCAGTAGCAACATTGAAACAAATATTGAAAGAAGAAAAACCTGTGTTTGGTATTTGTTTGGGTCACCAGCTGCTGGCACTGGCCAATGATATTCCGACTTTTAAAATGCACCACGGTCACCGAGGGTTGAATCATCCGGTAAAAAATATAATTTCCGGCCGTTCAGAAATAACTACACAAAATCATGGCTTTGGTGTGGACCCGGAAGCAGTAAAAAAAGCCAACCATATTGAGATAACCCATGTCAATCTAAATGATCAATCAATAGAAGGCATACGAGTAAAAGGTAAACCTGCTTTTTCGGTGCAATATCATCCGGAAGCTACACCGGGGCCGCATGATTCAAGGTATTTGTTTGATGAGTTTATAGCAATGATGCCCCCAACCCCTAAAGGGGAGTAAGGAAAGATTCTGTATGTAGGTATTATCCATTTTAATTGTAAATTGTTTTCTTTAAAGAGTTGTTATGAGCAAGAGTGAAAACAATAATCTAAGTTCCCCTTTAGGGGACAGGGGCATGAAAATCGCTATCATCAATGGCCCCAACCTGAACTTGCTTGGTAAAAGAGAAACGGATATCTATGGCAATATGCCTTTTGAGAAATTTCTGGAATTACTCAAAAGCAAATATGCCAATATTGAAATCAATTATTTCCAGAGCAATGTGGAAGGCGAATTGATTAATGAAATTCAACGAATAGGTTTTGATTATGACGGCATTATTCTTAATCCTGCCGGTTACACTCACACATCAGTTGCTATTGGCGATGCTATAGCAGCTATTAAAGTTCCGGTGGTGGAAGTGCATATCTCCAATGTGCATGCACGGGAAGATTTTCGTAAGCTTTCTCATGTTAGTGGCAAAGCTATAGGAAGTATTTTTGGCTTGGGATTAAAAGGTTACGAACTGGCAATCGAATATTTACAGTCTATTCAGGCAACAAAATAATCGAACATAGCTGCAAGCATTTATGGTACAGCTTTGTCATTAAAAGGCTTATGGCTGGCGGAAAAACTATCTCTTTCCTTGTCAATTTTCAGCAAAAAGAAGGCCATCCCTGTTTTCAAATTCATAGACTATCTTTATTGCAACCTTAAACCAACTGATATGAAGAAACTTCTTTTTATTCTCGCTATTCTTTTTTCTACTCTCTCTTTTTCACAGCAATCGGGTATGACGCCGGTGCAAATTGCAGAACGTAACAAACCGGGTACCGTAATGATACAGGCAACTTACAAAGGAACTGTAAGTGCTATTGCACCGGAAATTGATGAAGTGGCATTGACTGCTCTGGCACAGCAGGTAAAAGACATGGTAGATCTGGGAACATTAACACAGGATCAGTTCTGGAATGTTTATATCCTTACTTTTTGTCGTGATATTGATAAGTACATGCTGAAAGGAACAGCAAGAGTATCCAAAGAACTGAATACGACTATGATGGGTTCTGGTTTTATTATTACACCCGATGGATATGTAGTAACCAATGCCCATGTGGTAGATGAGAATGATGAAGAAACCAAACGGGGTTTTGCCGAGCAGGCTTTTCAGGAAATAATGGATGATGATATGAAAACATTGCAGGAGGCAATGAAACGGGATATGACAGAAGAAGAAGCAAAAGCGTTAAGAGATGCTAATTCCTGGTATTTTTCTCAAACATTGGAGGTAGGAAAAATTAGTAAAGAGTTCAGCATTGTGTTGGGCATTACTGGTGATAAAGGAAAAATTATTCCATTAATTATTCCGGCTAAAATAGTAATGCAGGGAAAGCCTATTCCGGGAAAAGATGTTGCAATACTTAAACTACAAGAGAAACATACATATCCAACTATCAGAATTGGTGATGATAAAGCTATGCGGGTAGGGGATGCCGTATTTGTGCTTGGCTATCCGGCAGTGGCTACTTTTAATCCGTTGCTTTCTACGGAAACAGTATCTGAAGCTACGCTGACTAGGGGTTTAGTAAGTGCAAAAAAGAATATGAAGGATGGCTGGGAAGTGTTGCAGATAGATGCTGCCATTACTCATGGTAACAGCGGCGGCCCGGTAATGAATGACCAGGGTGAGGTAATTGGGCTGGCCACATTTGTAAGTGTGGATGAGCAACGCAAACAGCAAGTGCAGGGTATGAATTTTATTGTGCCTACAACTATTGTAAATGAGTTTATTGATAAAGCGAAACTTAGACCAGAGATGAGTGATATATCATTAGCGTATGAAGAAGCAATGAATTTGTTCGACAAAGCCCGGTATAAAAAGGCATTAGTAAAATTTAAGGAAGTAAAAGATATGAATGGCTCTTTTCCCTTTATTGACAGCTATGTAAGCCAAACTCAAAAGAATATTGACAAAGGGTTGGATAAAGAGCCGAATGATATGATGATGTATTATATTGGTGGTGGGGTAGTGTTGCTGTTGTTGATTTTGTTTTTGGTTTTTAGAAAGAAGAAGAAAGCATAGTATGGTACTTAAAAAAAGCGAAGCACAATGCTTCGCTTTTTTTATTTTTAATTAATACCCGGTTCAATCATCTTCCCCCTCTTCAGTCACCACCTTCTTAGGCTTTGGCTTTTTCTTCATCCACTCCGGATCTTGTTTCAATTTTTGTACGCTCATATTTTTTTAAATGCTTTTGCTGTAAAATTAAATAAAAAAAGCCTTC
>JANORJ010000547.1:0-2482 GCA_031415255.1 Chitinophagaceae bacterium
ACAACATTTTGAAGTACGTATATCATATTTTTCAGTTTTCTTTATTAAGCATAAACAAGGACATGTGTAAATTATGAAATACTGGTAACTCCAAAAAAATGGTTTTTTTGCTTTTGTTTGTCTTCGAAAGCGTAAACGGCCTTTTTTTGCCTTTGCTGGTCTTCGAAAGAGTAAACGGCCTTTGTTGCTGTTGCGCCAAGCCAAGTGAGCCAACACATAATCTATGCTCAACAGCAACTGCGGCGTAAAACAGTTGCCTAATCCAATTTCGGCAATCGAAGAGTGGTACCGTTTTGTTTTATCTCCATAGCTTCTATTTTTCCCGCTGCATTGCGGATTATTTTAAAATTGGCACTTGGTTCTTCACTAATGCTGAAGCTGGTATTATCAGTAAAGCTGGTTTTATATCCTGTCTCCGGCTCTCCATTTTGTTGCAAACATAGATTGGTTCCGCAAAATTTTAACGTCAATGTGTCTTTCATCATCAGGTAATTGCCTGCATACAATTGTAAAGTATCGGCGGGGACAGTTACCAGCTTTCTGAACTCCGGTTTATAAAAGCCATTCCAGTTATATACCTGCGCCACACTGTTGAGCAATTCCGCAATAACGCCAAAGTCTTCTCCGTTAATCATAATAACTACGCCATTCCCATTTTCCATACTTCCATAGGATGTACAAAGAAATGCTTCATTGCCTCCGTTATGTGTAAAAAATTTTGTGCCACCTCTATTCTCAATAAAGGCACCTAACGCTGCCACAGAATCTATGTACGGGGTTAGTCGTTTTTTCATCATGGCCGGCGATAATACTTTATGCGACCTGCCTTTCAGTGCAAGCTGGCACTCGATAATATATTTTGCAAGGTCAGTAGGAGTTGTCCATAAGGCGGCAGCTGCTTGTTCCGGATAAACATGGAATTTGCCTTTTACCGGTTTTCCATTCTGATAGTAGCCCGTTGCCAGGTTAGTTGTATATGCAGATGGTAACTGGTAGGAACTATTGGTCATGCCCAATGGGTTCAATACTTCTTTTTGCATGTAGGCTGCATAGTTGCTACCTGTAATATCAGTAACTATTAATTGTGTAATAGTAGTACCACCACCGGAGTATTGATATTTTATTCCCGGCTCAAATAACGAACGGACCGCTTTTGTATTCGCAGGTTTTTGGCCATCCAGTATTTGCTGAACAGAGGGTAGGGTATCAATACGTTCATAACCCGGAAAACCATGTATACTTAACCCGGCCGTGTGACTCAACAAATTATTGGTTGATATTTTTTTATTTTTTGATACACTATCATACGGGAATTTCCATCGCTTTAAATAAGTATTGATATCCGCTTCAGGATCCAATTTTCCCTGCTCTGCTAATTTTAAAATACCGAGGCTATTCAGACTTTTACTGATAGAAGCTGCCTGGAACCGGGTACTAGTGGTTACTTTTCTTTGTTCTGCTTCATCGGCCCAGCCATATCCTTTTGCCCATTCTATTTTATAATTACGGATGACAGCAATACTTAAACCTTTGGCACGGGAATGTTCCATTCTTTCTTCAAGTGTCCAGCGGGGGATTGTATCACCATAAATAATACGTGGTGCCAGGGATGTTTCTACTTTTTTGATTATAGCTTCTGTTTCTTTTGCATATTGAGAGAAAACAGACAGCGGTAATAACAGGAACAGGATAACACTTTTCATATAAATATATGTTGATGAATAGAAGGAAAATTAAATGTAAAACTTAAGCCCGGATAAAACGATAAAATAAAGGGTATAATTTTTTTCCTTTGTTGGTCTTCGAAAGTGTAGTTGGCCTTTCCGGCCGTTGTTGGTCTGCAACTTTCCGGCATTTTTAGCCTGCGAAATAAATTAACAATATAAAACCAGATAAGATGGAGAAACAAACAAAGCATAGCTTTACAAAACTTTTTTATACTTACTTAAAAAAATATTATGCCTGAGAGCAGAAACCGACCTGGCCATCCTTTTCAAAAACCCGCAGACATCCCAGCCAGCCAAAGGGTAAAAGGAAAAATAATCTGGGCTTTATTGTTGGCAGTTTTTGGATTGCTCATTTCCTATTTTGCGGCAGGATTAAATTATAAAGTATTAATCGTGGCAACATTAGCTTCTGCCATAATTGGTTATTTTATAGGAAAGAAAATGGAAAAAAAAGAATGACTAATGAAGATTAACTCACCCTGTGGGTGGTTTTTTTCATTGGTTCATCGAAAAAGTAAACATCCTTTTGCCTTTGTTGGTCTTCGTAAGAGTAAACGACCTTTGTTGCTACTGTGCCGAGCCATGTGAGCAAGCATGGTTCGACAAGCTCACCACCAACAAACGAATAGAGGAAAACTTAACTCCGGTCGTTGGTGGGGCCAGCATACTAAGCCAAACTCAACACCAACTGCAAATATCAATAAGGCCTTTTCCTGGGATTCTTCCGCATATCAAACAGACAAAGAACTTCAATG
>JANORJ010000548.1:0-1766 GCA_031415255.1 Chitinophagaceae bacterium
TAAAACAATTAATACAAAGAAAGTAGAGGTAACCAGACCAAAAACAAATGGGATGGCAATGGGCTTCATTACATCGCTGCCGGTACCTGTTGCGAGTAAAAGAGGTAATAATCCAAATATGTCCACCAATACAGTCATTAGTTTTGGTCGCAGCCGGAGAGCTGCACCTTCATACACCGCTTCTTCAATATCACTGTTTTTTAAAGGCTCTCCGGATTCCTTTTTTTTGCGCACCTTGTTGTATAGAGAGTTATTTAAATACACCAACATTAGTACACCCGTTTCTACAGCTATGCCGAATAAGGCAATAAAGCCCACAGCCACTGCTACCGAAAAGTTTACATCAAAAAAGAACAGAGAATAAGCACCACCAACCAGAGCTACAGGTATGCTGGACAGAACAATCAATACCTCCCTGTAAGTATGGAAGGTGAAATACAGAATGACCATAATAATAAGGAGTACAATTGGAATCAGAATCTTTAATCGCTTTTCTGCCCGAACCTGGTTTTCGTATTGTCCGCTCCACTCTATAAAATAACCCTTAGGTAATTTTTGAACGAGGCTGTCCAATTTCTTTTTAGCATCTTTTACTGTGCTACCCATATCTCTTTCCCTGACATTAAATAATAAGGTGCCACGCAGCATGGCATTTTCTGAAGTAATCATGGGTGGGCCTTCGGCTATATACACATCAGCAACAGCAGAAAGTGGAATAGGACCACTGGGGCTGGTAACCAGCAGATTCTTTAACTGTTCAATATTGTTACGAAAATCCTGTGCAAAACGGGCATTCACTGAAAAGCGTTGCCGCCCTTCAATAGTAGTGGTAATGTTCATTCCACCAATGGATGATTCAACTACCATATTAATATCATCAACACTTAAACCGTAACGACCAATTTCTTCCCTTTTAATTTTTATCTCCACATATTTACCGCCAACAATCGGCTCTACATATAAATCTTTCACACCTTCCACACCTGTTAATGCCACTTTAAATTGCTGTGCAAGAATATTGATGGAGTCAAGACTTTGACCATAAACCTTTACCCCTACATCTGTACGGATACCGGTTGACAGCATATTGATACGATTTATAATCGGCTGCGTCCATCCATTAATTACCCCGGGAATCTGAAGTTTGCTGTTCAATTCTTCAATGATCTTATCTTTCGTCATTCCCTTCCGCCATTCAGATTGTGGTTTTAGTAAAACAATTGTTTCAATCATGCTGATGGGAGAATTGTCAGTAGCCGTATTTGCCCTTCCTGCTTTTCCTAATACATTGTGCACTTCAGGTACAGTTTTAATCAATTTATCCTGTACCTGCAGAATACGTTTTATTTCGGTATTGGAAACATCGGGAAGTGTTACCGGCATAAATAAAAGTGAACCTTCATCAAGCGGTGGCATAAATTCAGAACCCAACCGCATTACAAATGGAATACTCGCAGCAACCAAAACAAAAGCAATGGCAATAGTTGTTTTTTTCCAACGAAGACACCAGCGGATTACAGGATTATACAGCCAAAGAAAAAATCTTGATACCGGATGCTTTTTTTCGGGCCGCATTTTTCCTTTTAATAGCATTGCCATCAACACAGGCACAAGGAAAATAGCCACAAACGCAGATCCGATCATGGCGAATGTCTTGGTAAGAACCAGGGGTGTAAATAATTTTTTTTCCTGACCTTCCAGGAATAATATCGGAGCAAACGATACCAACGTAATCAATATAGAACTGAAAACGGCCTTACCCACCA
>JANORJ010000549.1:0-3951 GCA_031415255.1 Chitinophagaceae bacterium
CCGTTATTGACCGGCAACCGAACATGGCGGTGGACACACATGTGTTCAGAGTTAGTAAAAGAATTGGTCTCGTTCCGCAAACAGCTTCTACTCCATTGGCGGTAGAAAAAGAATTGATTAAACATATTCCCGAAGCACTCATTCACAAAGCACATCACTGGCTCATACTTCATGGCCGTTATGTTTGTGTGGCAAGAAATCCTAAATGCGAACAATGTGGTTTACAACAAGGCTGCCGGTATTTTCAGCAGCAGAAAATATAAATCCCCATTTTTATTTAGTTCTCCACATCACAATAATTTAAACATTACCAGTTCTGTATATTCGATACATTTATAATGCATTTTTAGTATCTGCCTTCAATCCAACCCCTCTGACAAAAACTGCAATTTTAATTCTGGTAAACGAAAATTTGTTTGAAGATGAGAAAACTTCTGATAACAGCCGTACTGTTCTGCTCCCTGTTCAGTCAATCCCTGAAAGCTCAATACTATTTCTACAACGATAAATACTACGAGAATGCTGTGGTTATTGAACTCGGTGCATCCTTCGGAATAATGAATTCTCTTACCGACCTCGGTGGTAAAAAAGGAGTTGGTAAAAATTTTATTAAAGACCTGAACTGGAAAAATGCCAAACCAAGCTACGGTATTTATGTGCTGGCCATGTATCAAAATAAAATCGGCCTGCGGTTAGAAGGTACTTTTGGCGAAGTAAATGGTGCCGACAGTATTTTGAAAAATGTAAAGACCACTACCTATGGTCGGTATGAACGTAACCTTAGTTTCAAAAGCAGGATTGCCGATTTTCAATTAGCCTTGGAACTACATCCACTGATGTTTAAAAATTTTGACGAACAGGATCCACCACAACTTTCTCCTTATGGTGTGATTGGTGTGGGATATTATTTATTTGACCCAAAGGCAAAACTGAATGGCCAATGGTATTCGCTGCAACCATTACGCACAGAAGGACAAGGTTTCAGAGAATATCCTAACCGTGCCGTGTATCAATTAAACCAGTTAAATATTTCAGCCGGTTTGGGAGTGAAATACGAGATCAATTCTATGTTCAATGCAAAATTAGAAGTGAACCACCGGTTTTTAAATACTGACTACCTCGATGATGTAAGCACCAATTACATTGACCCCAATTTATTTAATAACTACCTACCTGCAAATCTGGTAGCCATAGCACAGCAACTTAGCAACCGGAAAGGAGAATTGAACCCCAGTGACGCAACGAGTATCGGCGATCAGCGGGGCGATCCAAAAGATAATGATGCTTTTTTCACCATTCAATTAAAAGTAGGAATGGTGCTGGGCCGCCAAAAAAGATAATAATTTGTTTCCCACAAAGGCACTAAGAACACTAAGTGAACTCACCAGATTGTAAGGGCTTGTGGCCTTTGTGTCTTTGTGGGAAATTTTTCCTTGCCGCTCCCTCCCAGCAGCTCCCGTATTCATTCTGTTAAAGCAAACCATATTTATTAGCTTTACAAACATTAAACCATTATACCATGCAAGATGGAGTTCTACTATTTGATGAATCATTATTCAATAGCAATCTTTCCTTTTTCCCGTTAGTAAGGGCATTGAAAAAAAATATTGAAGAAGGCAATCCCGGCATGAAGAAACTTTATGGCAATGTGGTGACGGAATTTGAATCTCACCCGGAGCTGATGACTACTATTACCAACCTTGATATACTGGCTGACCACACCGAACTGATTGAAGAATTACTTTCTGCTGTTTTTCCGCCTACAACCGCCAATTTTATGTATGGTGTTGCAATCCCTTTTAAGCACCAGGCTGTTTATGCATCACCTCGTTTTAAAACAATGCTGAAACCTGGTACTTACGAAATAGATGTACCCGAAGGACAGACTGGCATTGACCTTAACCAAGAGAAACTACAATTTGCTTATGGTCTTATTCTGAAAAAATATCTTGGCGTCAATAGCCCCGAATCATCCCGGTCTATTCATCCGCTGCTGAATGAAGAAACTGGCCTTACCCGATATCTGGAACTGCGTATTGATGCCCGGTTTATTGATGTAAACCCAATTGGTGAAATGCCGGCTTTACCCGAAAGTATTCTGAACAGGCATACCAATAACATTATGACGATGGCAGAACTGATGGAACAAATTCCATTAAATAAATTCGCCTTTGAAGGAATTTCTGTGCTGCGGGTAAATGATATGACCGAACAGGAAGTAATTACACAAATTAAAAACCGGCTACTGGATATTAATGCCTTTTCTGATGCTTCTGTGTATATCGAGCTTGAAAGACATGTGCAATCATTGATTGGATTAAAAGACCTTTCCATCGGCATCACCCCTTTCTTTAAAATTAATGGTCACTACGTTTATTCTGATTTACATAATAACAATAGCATCCTCTTTAAACATCTACTTTCTTCTACCGATAAAGATGAGATTAGTGACTATTGCAAACTATTATTCCGGGACAATAAACAACCGCTTTTATTTGAAACAGTAGATGAACAGTCATTAAGCGATGTGCAATGCCTGCAGTATTATCACCTGGAAGGTGCAAGAAGCCTGATTATTTGCCCGCTAAAAAATCGTGACGGCATGTTAGGCATCTTGGAAATAACATCAAAACTAGCTGATCAGTTAAAACCGGCTCATCTTGGTAAAATTGAAGCGGCCATTCCGTTATTTACTTTATCGTTGGAAAAAAGCTTAGAGCAATTGAACACCCATGTGGATACGGTAATAAAAAAGAAGTTTACCGCCGTACAACCTGCTGTTGAATGGAAGTTTACTGAAGCTTCTTTAAATTTTATCGTTCAGCAACATCAAAGCCAGGATGTAAAAATAGAACGTATCGCTTTTAACGATGTGCATCCGCTGTATGGCGCCATTGACATTCGAAATTCTTCAACTGAACGGTCGGGTGCCATACAAGCAGATATTATTGAGCAATTGGAGATGGCGCAAAAAGTAATTCAAAAAGCACAGGCAAATATGTCTTTTCCGCTGCTGCAAGAGATAGAATTTAAAATTGATAAATTCATTGTGTCAGCATCTGATGTGTTGCAATCGGGTGAAGAGTTAAGTATCCAGGATTTTTTGCAGGGGCAGGTGGTGTCGGTCTTCAATCACCTGAAGAGTACGGAGCCAAGTCTTAAAAATGATGTAGAGCAATACTTTGCCGCTATTGACCCGCAAATTGGAATGCGGTACCATCACCGCAAACAGTATGAGGAAAGTGTATCCCGCATTAATGATACACTGGCCCGGTTTATTGATAAAGAGCAGGCTGCTGCGCAAAAAGTGTATCCGCATTATTTTGAACGATATATAACCGATGGTTTGGAGTTTAATATTTACATGGGTCAATCTATTTCACCCCGCAAAAAATTTGATGAAATATACCTGCGCAATTTAAAAATGTGGGAACTGACTGTATTGACCAAAGCAGCAAGGATAACCCATGCATTGGAAAAAGAATTGAGCCATCCGCTGCGCACTACACAATTAATATTATCGCATGGGCAAACACTATCCATACTTTTCCGAACGGAAGAAAGAAAATTTGATGTGGATGGTGCATATAATATCCGCTACGAAATTGTAAAAAAACGGATTGACAAAGCCCATATAAAAGGCACCAATGAACGCCTTACGCAGCCCGGCAAAATTGCTATTGTGTATTCGAAAGGAAAAGATGCTGTGGAATACACGGAGTACATTGAATTTTTACAAAACAAAGGGTTGCTAAAGCCCGGCATAGAACAACACGACCTGGAAGAGCTGCAAGGTGTAGTAGGTATGAAAGCATTGCGGGTAGAGGTAAATTTTGATGACTTGCCGGTGGCGGAGAAGAAGGTGGAGTTGTCGAATACTACGTCGGAGCAGTTGTTGGGTAAATGAGTTTACTATAGTTCGGTTGCTGGTGTCTTGCTCACCCACAAAAG
>JANORJ010000550.1:0-5158 GCA_031415255.1 Chitinophagaceae bacterium
TTCGAAACAGACCTATAGTGCAGGGTTACAAAACTGGGACATTAGGCAGGATAAGAATGGAATTATATATGTAGCTAATAATGAGGGGCTGGTTTCTTTTGATGGGCGAAACTGGAATCTTTATTCCCTACCTAATAAAACAATAGTAAGGTCTGTTGAAATAGGGGTGGATAACCGTATTTATGTTGGCGGGCAGGATGAACTGGGATATTTTACTCCATCTGATAATGGACGTCTTCAATTTCATTCTTTAACAGAGTTTATTCCATTAAAAGATAAATCATTTGGTGATGTTTGGGATATAGTTGTTTTCAATAAGAATGTTTTCTTCCGGTCTCAATATAAGATTTTCAAATTTTCGGATGAAACAGTTACGGTATATAATGCCCCCTCAGAATGGGCTTTTTCAGGCATTTGTAACGGACATTTCTATGCCCATGATTATAAAACAGGGTTGATGCAATTTGAAAACGATGTATGGTCGCCTTTGTTTGAAAAGAACGGGCTTCCAATAAACGATCCGGTTACTGCTATTTTACCCATAAGTAAAGACAGTGCATTGATAACTATGTTGAAAAACGGGTTGTTTATTCATTCCAATACGGGCATTTCAAAACAACCTAGTCCAAACAATCAATTATTTATCAATGAACGTATTTATGCAGCCACCTCAATCAATGCTGAGTGGGTTGCAATAGCTACCAACAATAGCGGTGCTTATATAATAGATATTAAGGGAAATATTATTCAAAGCTTTTCCCGGAAAGAGGGGCTGCAAAATAATAATGTGCTGTGTATTTTTCTTGATAACCTGAGTAACTTATGGCTTGGTCTTGACAATGGGATTACTTTAATTGCATATAACAGTTCCATTAAAGAAATTAACCCTTTTTTGCAAGGAGCTTCCGGTTATACGGCAATTAAAAAAAACAACCAATTGTTTTTAGGTACCTCTAACGGCTTGTATAGTGTGCTACTACAAGAAATGAAAGATTTAAGTTTTAGTAAAGGAAATTTTCTGCCGGTAGATAACACAAAGGGTCAGGCCTGGGGTTTAGCGGACATAAACAATCAGCTATTGCTTGGACATCATGAAGGGGCATTTATTATAAACAATAATAATGCACAATTCCTCTCTTCCAATCCTGGTTTCTGGAATTTTGTTCCAATGTCGGGAACGTTTCCTACATCACAAATGGTGGCAGGCAGTTATGATGGGCTTGCTTTTTTTAACTTTAATACTGGCAAGTTCACACAATCAGGGCAGGTTCCGGGTTTTAAAGAATCGTCAAGGTTTATTGCCATAGATAATGAAGACAATATCTGGGTATCCCATCCGTATCATGGTGTGTTCAAAGTAAGTAAGAATGGTGATGGTGCTTTTGCAACACACACTTATACAGAAAAGAAAGGATTGCCTTCTGCACTTAATAACCATGTGTATAAAATTAAAAATCAGGTAGTGGTTGCTACAGAGAAGGGTGTCTTTATTTACAACAAGCAATCAGATAATTTTGAAGCATCACCCTATTATCTAAAGTTATTGGGTACACAAAGCATACGTTACCTGAAAGAAGATCAGCAAGGGAATATTTGGTTTATCCATGAAAAAACATTGGGGGTGATTGATTTGTCTGGTAAAGAGCCTGTCATTATTTACCTGCCGGAACTGAATAATAAAATGCTGAGTGGGTTTGAATTTATTTATTCGGTTAATGAATCGAATATTTTTTTAGGTGGTGAAAAAGGTTTTTATCATATCAATTATGAAAAGTATAAAAAAACATTACCGGGCCTGCAGGTACAGTTGCGAACAGTAAGAATCAGTGGTAAAAAAGACAGCCTTTTATTTGGTGGATATTTTAATGAAGTAAATGAAAAACAAATTCAGGATGTCAGAAAAATTCCTGTTATACGGCACAACTGGAAAACAATCCGCTTTGAATATTCTTCCACACTTTTTGGTTATGAATCAAATCTTGAATACAGTTACCGCTTGAAAGGATTTGAAGAATACCCGTCTGACTGGACTAAGCGAACTGAAAAAGAATATACCAACCTTTCGGCGGGCAATTACACTTTTGAAGTAAAAGTGCGAAATAATTTAGGCAAAGAATCGGAAGTGGCGACATACTCTTTTAAAGTTCTTCCTCCCTGGTATCAGACAAAATGGGCTACTGCTTTATACCTGTTACTTATTTTAGGTATCATGTATTCCATTTATAAATGGCAAAAAAAGAAATTTGATTTGAAGCAGGCTAATCATGAGAAAGAGCAAAAAAGGCTCTTGTATATACATGACCTGGAACTGAATAAAACCGGAAATGAATTGGTTGCGATGCGTAATGAAAAACTGGAAACAGAAATCAATTTTAAAAACTCGGAGCTGGCGTCATCTGCCATGCACCTAGTGAAGAAAGGGGAATTAGTTTCAAAAATGAAAAGCGAATTAACACATGCCATGAAGGGGATTGAAAACCCGCAGGCAATTATTGAACTTAAAAAAATGATTAAAACATTAAATGAAGATGATAATATTGATAAAGAGTGGGAAAAATTCAGCAAGCACTTTGATAAAGTTCATGGGGATTTTGTTGCCGGCTTAAAAGAGAAACATCCTGCAGTTACCGGCAATGATCTGAAGCTTTGCGCCTATCTGCGAATGAATTTATCAACTAAAGAAATAGCGCAGTTGATGAATATTTCTGTAAGAGGAGTGGAGATAAGCAGGTATCGTCTTCGGAAGAAATTAGGAATTTCATCAGAAACAAATCTCTTTGATTACCTAATCAACATACAAACAAAAGCATAGTGATACAAGAGTTTTAAGACACTCTCCCTTATTCCCACACCAAAGCACTTGCTCCCAATATTGCCGCATCAGATTCTTTTAAGTGGCTAATAAGCAATTTTACTTTATTCTGAAACACCTGAATAAGATTTGCTTCCATGTGCTCACGGGTTGGTTTCAAAATAAGATCTCCTGCTTTTGTTAAGCCACCAAAAAGTATAATTGCTTCCGGACTTGAATACATTATTGCATTGGCTAATGAGAGCCCTAATATTTTTCCGGTAAAATCATATACTTGTTTCGCCAATTCATCACCAACGATGGCCGCTTCATATACTTTTTTAGAATCTAAATCTGCTTCAGCAATATTTCTTAACGAGCTTGGGATATCCGTTTTTTCCATAAATTCAATAGCCGTGTTGCGAACGCCTGTTGCAGAAGCATAACTTTCTAATGAGCCTCTTTTACCTGTGCCGGGGTGCAGCCTTCCATCAGGAATAACAATGGTGTGGCCTATCTCTCCTGCAAAACCATCATGGCCTAAAATTAATTTTCCATTTGCTACTATGCCACTTCCAACACCTGTGCCAAGGGTAATCATTACAAAATCCTTCATGCCTTTGGCTGCGCCATACATCATTTCACCAATGGCGGCGGCATTGGCATCATTGGTCAATGTGGAAGGCAGGTTGAATTTATCTTCAATCAGTTTTGCCATTGGAATTATACCTTTCCAAGGCAGGTTGGGGGCATATTCAATGGTGCCTGTATAAAAATTTCCATTGGGGGCACCTACACCAATTCCTTTTATGCGGCCTATGCCACCTGCTTTTTCAATAATGACAGACACCGCTGTATATAATTCATCAATAAACGTACTTTCTTCAACATGCTTTTTGGTGGAAATGTCGCCGGTGAAAAGAACGTTTCCGTCTCTGTCCACAATACCAAACTTTGTTCCGGTGCCACCTATATCAATACCTATTGCCAGTGGTTGTCTTGCTATTGATTTTGCCATAGCTAATACTTTTTAAAATAAACCCCGTTGCCAGTTAGCAACGGGGCAATTAATGTACGAATAAATTTAATTATTAATGACCACCACTGCTCACTTCTGCATCGTAATCTATTCCTTGTTTTCTCAGAATTCCTTTTACTATAAATGCAAAAAAAGCAAGGTAGGCAAAGCACACTGCTGCCAGAATATATGACTGGTGTATGCCAATGATGTCGGCTAATTTTCCCTGTATCGGCGGCAGTATCCCTCCTCCAAGAATCATCATTATAAGAAAAGCAGATCCTTGTGACTGATACTTGCCAAGCCCGGCAATCGACAAACTGAAAATACATGGCCACATTATCGAACAACAAAGTCCGGCACTGAGAAATGCATAAATAGCAGTGGTGCCTGTTGTAAGCAGGCCAATAACCATGGCAATAACCCCTAGTATGCTAAATATTAGTAAGGTCTGCACTGGTTTGTCTTTGCTGAAATAAAATGCAGCAATCAGTACCAATACACAGATAATATAATAGTACAGAGCTGATACATTATAGTCGGAGAGGTAAATAATAAATATCAGAATACCAAAAGCAACAATGGGCATTATAAGTTGTAGCAATTGTTTTGTGCTTTTTTTTAAGTCGAAAGCACCGACAGCCCCGGTCCAGCGGCCAATCATCAGGCTACCCCAGTACATCATTATATACGGAGTGGCTTCGGAAGCGGATAAAGAACCAAATTCTTTTTGCTTTAATAGCTCTCCTAAATTACTTCCGACAGCCACTTCCACACCAACATAGGTGAAGATGGCGAGCATACCGAGAACTAATTGGGGATATTGCATAGCACCCCAGCCAGATGATTTTTTCCGGGCACTCCAATTTGCAGCAAGTAAACCTATTACAACTACTGCCAGTGCGCCGAGTAGCCAGCGTAACCGATATGACTCTAATGCATGTTTATCAGCATCGCTGGCTGCTGACATATCCGTTTGATAACTTCTGAATACCGGGACAAACATAATTATAAGTAAACCTGTTAATATCAGTAAAGTATATAAAGCTTTACTTGCCTTTTCGGTTTTTTCCAAGATAATGCCCGCAGGAACTTTTTTGGAGAAAAAGAATAATGCAGCAGCACTTATAAATAAAGCACCAACACCTACATAAAGAATAATTACTTTGGATAAACTCAGTGATGCAATTTTTTCATCGGTAATGGCCGCAGTTGTACCAAATAAAGCCAGCGCTACTACCAAAGGGCCGATGGACGTACCAAAAGAGTTGATGGCACCGCCTAACGTAACCCGGCTGGTACCCGTTGCAGGATCTCCCAGAGCAATGGCAAATGGCTGAGCAGCGGTT
>JANORJ010000551.1:0-6470 GCA_031415255.1 Chitinophagaceae bacterium
ATTTTTCATCAGTACTTCGGTACCATAATAAATTTGTGGAATGCCCCGCAAAGTCATCAACCAGTTAAAACCCATTTTCATTTTTTTCCAGTCTTCATCTATTACAGAAAATACCCTGTCCATGTCATGATTGTCAAGGAAGATGCAATTATTCATCGGGTCTTTGTACAATACATCTTGTGATAAGGTAGTGTACATTTTATTTACGCCGGTCAGCCAGTCAAATTTTTCATTCATGCCGGCCAGCATGGCAAAGCAGGTTTGGAAGTCGAGCATCCCTTTTGCATTATGCTTAAAAGGAGCAGCGATATTGTTTTGTGTAAAGTAGGCATTGGCCACTGCACTGTTTACCCATGACTCGCCAAACACCGTCAGTTTTGGAAATTCTTTTTCCAATGCTGCATTCACATTATTCATAAACTGTTCATCGCAATACTTGTAAGTGTCCACTCTCCATCCATCAATTCCATATTCTTCTGTTGTCCATACAGCATGTTGAATAAGAAAATTAGCAACAAACGGATTCTTTTGATTCAGGTCTGGCAGGTGTGGCACAAACCATCCATCCAGCATTTGTGTTTTATCGGCTTGCGAGGCATAGGGATCATAAAAAACTTCTTCCCTATGATTGGGTGCTTTATCTCCCTGCGATGTATTGAACCATGATTTCATAGGTGGATCAAGTGCAAACCAATGATGACTACCAACATGATTGTAAACAGCATCCTGAATTACTTTCATACCATTGGCATGAACTTTATTACAAAAATCTTTATACCCATCATTTCCACCAAAGCGTTTGTCAACAGCATAATGATCGGTAAACCAATAGCCGTGATAACCGGCTACATTATTTCCCCACTCACTCATCAGCGGCATATCATTTTCAATTACTGGTGTTAGCCAAAGTGTGGTTACACCTAATTGGTTAAAATAATCAAGATGATTTTCTATACCTTTAAAATCACCACCATGACGGGAAAATTTATCTTTCCTGTCGTTGCTTCTATCTCGGTAATCTGCTATCACATCATTCGAGGGGTCGCCATTGGAAAAACGATCAGGTATCATCAGGTAAATAAAATCTTTGGCAGTAACACCCTGTACTCTTGTTTTACCATTCTGGGCACTACGGGATTTAAGTTCGTATTCAAACGTTTTATAAGAAACCGCTTCCGGCGATTGCAGGTTATCAATTCTGAATTTCAATTTACCAGGTTTGGCGGATGTACTAATTATTAGATCAAGAAAAATATAATTAGTGTTCTCAACTTTTGATTGTTTCACCAATTTCACACCCGGATAAGGAAGCATGGATATTTTTTCATGGGCTACCCTGTCCCGGTGTATCATCAGTTGCAAGTTGGGGTTTTTCATGCCTACCCACCAGTTGGTTGGGTAAATATTGGGAGCATCAATAGCAAATGCAGTAATTGAAAAAAGTAATGCTATAACAACTATTATCTTTTTCATCCTTTGTCTTTTTGTGTTGATTCTTTTACAATTAATGCACAAAGTATTCCTGCAATACAAAGTAAAACTCCTCCAACTAAAACGGCCGTAAGCCGGTCGCTATGCAGATAATTTTCAAATATTTTTCCAAAGAATAATGATGCAATAATTTCAGGTAACACAATAAAGAAATTGAAAATACCCATATAAATACCCATCTTCTCTTGTGGAATTACTCCCGCCAGCATAGAATAGGGCATTGAAAGAATAGATGCCCAGGCAATACCCACCATACTCATTGAAACATACAGCATCCACGGTTCCTGAATAAAATTTACAGAGATTAGTCCGATGCCACCAACTAACAAACAAGCAGTATGCGTAAACTTTTTTCCGATTTTTCCTACCCAGAAAGGAATACTGAATGAAAAGGCAAATGTTACAAGGTTTAAAACAGCAGATGTATTGTTGGCATGTTCAAGACCTTTTGTAAAAATTTCGCTATTGTTTTTTGCATCACCACCAAATATGTTAACAGCTACGCCGGTACTATAATAAAACCACATCAGAAACAAACCAGGCCAGGTTAAAAATTGAACCAACGCCAGCCGCTTCATTTGTGAGGGCATATTTTTAAGTGCGGAAAAAATTTCTTTCACAATCCCTCCTGAATTACTACTTCTTTCTTTCCTCAGCTTTTCTTTCCAATCAGGATCGGAAGGTGGATACTCCTTGCTTTTGAAAACAGTATAAAGTACAGCGCCTAGAAAAACTACAGCACCAATATAAAAAGACCACATAATGTTTTGTGGAATGCCGCCCGCACCTTTATCTCTAGATACACCAAACAAATCAACAAGCAATCGAGGCAAGAATAAAGCAATAAAAGATGCCGCTCCAATAAACATACTTTGCATAGCATATCCATAAGATCGTTGCTTTTCATTTAGATTATCTGCAACAAATGCTCTGAAAGGCTCCATACTGATATTGATACAGGAATCCAATATCCATAATGTTCCTGCTGCCATCCATACAGCAGATGAATTGGGCATAATAAATAAAGCCAGCGAACTTAGAATTGCACCAATTAAAAAATAAGGTCTTCTTCTTCCAAACCTTGGATGCCAGGTTCTGTCACTCAGATAGCCAATAATTGGTTGAACCAACAGACCCGTCATAGGTGCTGCAAGCCACAACCCTGGTATTTCTTCGGGCTTTGCTCCCAAAAATTCGTAGATGGCACTCATATTACCCATCTGTAAGCTCCATCCAAATTGAATTCCGAAGAAGCCAAAGCACATATTCCAAATCTGCCAGAAAGATAAACGGGGCTTAATACCGGTGTAAGCTGTTGACATAAGCAATCGTTGTACCCCATCCCCTAAAGGGGTATTTTTGTTTACAAAGAAGCATAAACCTCAATGGGGTTGAAGTTTCCAAATGAAAGATAGGAAGTTTTATGTAACAAGTACACATTTAAAAATGCCTACTTTAAAGTTTTCGAAATTCAAAGACTTTAAAGCTACTTTAGGGGTTGGGGTTTATATCACAAACCCATTGGGAATGATACAGCCTTTCTTCAAAACTACTATTCCATCTTTTACGGTGTAAAGAGCATGGTCAGTATTTTCAATATGAGTGCCGCCGTTTATGCGTACATCATCGCCTATACGGGCATTTTTATCTATGATGGCATTCTTTATATAACAACGGCTGCCAATACCCATTAACGGAATACCTTTTCTGTTTGATTCAGCAATTTCTTCTAATGTTTCATACGAGTCGTTACCCATTGTGTAAGTGCTAACCAATGTAGAGCCGAGTCCTATCCTTGATCGTATCCCAATTACACTATTTTCAATTCGGGAGGCATTAATGATGGAGCCTTCGGCCACTAATGTTTTCTCTAAGGTGGTACCACTTATTTTAGCTGGTGGCAACATGCGGGGACGGGTATAAATAATTTGCTCGTTATCAAAAAGATTGAATAAAGGAATTTCTTTGGTCAGGTCAAGATTGGCTTCGAAGAAAGAATGAATATTACCAATATCCGTCCAGTATCCTTCGTATTGATAACTGGCTACTTTATATTTATTAATAGTTTGGGGAATAATTTCTTTACCGAAATCGGTAGCTGTCTTAAACTCTTCCTGGAGCAGATCAAACATCAGCTTCCGGTTAAAAATATAAATACCCATTGAAGCCAGGTAATTCCGTCCTTCAGCTTTCATACCATCTCCAGTATCGCTTACCCATTCTGGTAATAGTTCTTCTTTGGGTTTTTCTATAAAAGAAGTAATCAATCCCTCACTTGATTTTAAAATGCCAAACTCTGGTGCATCTTTTTCATTCACCGGAATAGTGGCGACTGAAATATCCGCTCCTAATTTTTTATGATTGTCCAACATTTCTGCAAAATCCATCTGGTACAACTGGTCGCCGGAAAGTATCAATATGTAATCACTTTCAAAAGGTTCTATATGACGGAGGCCTTGCCGCACCGCATCTGCAGTACCCTGATACCAAGTGGGGTTATCGGGAGTTTGCTCTGCTGCAAGTATATCTACAAAAGCCCGGCTGAATGCACTGAAATGATAGGTGTTTTTTATATGCCTGTTCAACGATGCGGAATTGAACTGTGTTAACACAAACATTCTTCCTATACCATTATTTAAACAGTTGGAAATAGGAATATCCACCAGTCTGTATTTACCAGCAATAGGAACTGCTGGTTTACTTCTGCTTGCAGTAAGCGGATAAAGACGACTGCCTGCACCACCACCAAGAATGATTGATAAAATTTCTTTTGAATGTGTAATAGTTCTAATTGCCATAAGTAATTGTTTATTTCAATGATTGATACAAATCAATGTATTGTTGTGCTGATGAATCCCAAGAATGGTCTATCGTCATCATATGACCCCGCATCCAGCTATAAAGATCGGGTTTATTATTATGAAGATCTATTGCCCTGCCAACAGAATAAGTAATATCCCACACAGAAGCCTGATCAAAACGGATACCAAAGCCCTGCCAATCGCCCATATCTGTTACTGTATCTTTTAATCCGCCAATATTTCTTACCATCGGCACCGTGCCATAACGAAGGGCATACATCTGATTTAATCCGCAGGGTTCTACCCGACTTGGCATTAACAGAAAATCAGATCCCGCATATATCTGGTGACTCAAAGGTTCGCTGTATCCAATATACGAATTAAAATAACCACTAAACTGATGTTTCATCTGGTCTAATTTATCTTCCAGCTCCGGATCGCCGGAACCAAGTACTAAAAAATTAGCATGACCATGATGCTGATAAATGGATTGGCTGATTGCTTCGGGTAATAAATCAGCGGCCTTCTCTCCTACTAATCGTCCTACAAATGATATCAGTGGCTTGTCAGGATCCAATCCAAATTGCCCAGCCAGTTCAAGTTTATTTTTTCGCTTACCTTTTTCTACCAGCTCTTTATCATAATTTTTGGCAATCATGGTATCAGTTTGCGGATCCCATACCTGTGTGTCAATTCCATTCAAAATGCCATAACTTTTTCCCTGTTCATAGTCAAACAATTTTTCCAAACCGTTCGCTGATTCTTTTAATTCACCGAGATAACTGTTGCTTACTGTTGTTACTTTCCAGGCACATTTTACGGCAGAGGCCATTGGGTTAATATTTTTTTCCCATTCCAGCATACCCCATTTCCAGCTGTCAAAAGAAGGCAGATAATAATATTTGTCCCAACCTATCCAACCTTGGTACTGACCATTATGAACAGTGAAAACAGTAGGTACCTCAGCCATCTTTTGCCTGAATTCAAAACAGTATTTTACCATAAACGGAATAAGCCCGGTATGATGATCATGGCAATGAATAACATCGGGTTTATGTTCCCATCTGTTTATCCAATCACAAACCGCCACTTGAAAAGACAGGAATCTTTCCGTATCATCATCATAACCATAAATCTTTTCCCGGTCGGTTAAACCGTTTATATCTATGAGGTAGAGATCAAACCCAAGTTTGTTGGTTTTTTCTTTAATCACACTGTAGTGAAAATAAAGAGGGCCGATATGCTGATCGCCTTCATGCACTAGCTCCCATTGATTATCGTAAAGAAATTTGGTACGATACATAGGCATTACCACTTTAGCCACATGGCCAAGCTCTGCCTGATATTTGGGCAAAGCCCCCACCACATCTCCGAGTCCGCCAGCTTTTGCCACCGGGTAACATTCTGCTGCTATATGAACTATTTCCATTGATTTGTATTAAATGACACGGAATTACTTTGAAATTAAGGGGTTTTTTGATTGTAACAGTATCCTTTTAAAAAAAAATTGGGTTAACGTTGCTTATTTTAAAACATAATTGAGTTACTGATTAATTATTTAGAACAGGCTCTCACCAAGACTAACGAGTGTTTTTTCATGGGTAATTAAAATTGTTATATTTTCAAGACTTCTTAAAAAAAATAATCGATTGTTATGAGTCAACCCAAACAGCCTACCAACTACGGCGCACTGAGTACCCTTGTCACTGTTTTCTTCTTTTGGGGGTTTATAGCCGCTGGTAACAGCGTTTTTATTCCTTTCTGTAAGAATTATTTTCACCTCGATCAGTTTCAGAGCCAGTTGATTGATTTTGCTTTTTATACAGCGTATTATGTAGGAGCCTTAATCTTATTTGCTTATGGAGCATTTGGCGGAAAAGATTTGGTAGGAAAGTGGGGGTATAAAAAAAGCATTATCTATGGCCTTCTTTTTTCGGCTTGTGGTGCTGCTGCCATGATACTTGCGGTTAATGGAAATAGTTTTGCTGGCATGTTGATTGGATTATTTATTGTTGCACTTGGTTTTTCATTGCAGCAAACCGCTGCTCAGCCATTTGCCATTGCTCTGGGAGATCCTGCAACGGGTACCAGCCGGGTTACGTTAGGCGGTGCCATCAACTCTTTTGGTACGTCCATCGGCCCTTTGGTAGTAGCGCTGGCTTTATTTGGTACAACTGC
>JANORJ010000552.1:0-3299 GCA_031415255.1 Chitinophagaceae bacterium
TGCGCAAATGCTGAAGAAGTGGCCAACCAAATCATATCTGCAGGTTCTGTATTTATCGGCAACTATTCTCCGGAAAGTGTAGGCGACTATGCAAGCGGCACCAATCATACATTACCAACAAATGGCTATGCAGCTATGTATAGCGGCGTATCGTTAGATAGCTTTATTAAAAAAATAACCTACCAGCAATTAACAAAAGAAGGATTAGAAAACATTGGTACTACCGTAATGACAATGGCCGCAGCAGAAGGATTGGATGCTCACAAAAATGCTGTAGCAGTACGGTTAAAAAATTAAGTATGGAATTCAATTTAGATAATCTTGTTAGAGAAAATATTAAAAAGATGACAGCCTACTCATCTGCAAGGCATGAGTTTACAGGTATCGCTAACATCTTTCTCGATGCTAATGAAAATTCGTTTGGCTCTCCCCTGCCAGAAAACTACAATCGTTACCCCGACCCGCTGCAATTAAAATTAAAAGAAAAAATAAGCAGTATAAAAGGTGTTCCGGTTCAAAATATTTTTCTGGGTAATGGTAGTGACGAAGCCATTGATTTATTATTTCGAATTTTTTGTGTGCCGGGCAAAGACAATGTTATCATCTTCCCTCCCACCTATGGCATGTATGAAGTATGTGCAGAAATGAATGACGTGAAAGTGAAAAAAGTTCCCCTATTGGAAAATTTTCAATTGGATTTAGAAAAAATTGAAGAAGCTATTGACTCAAATACAAAACTTCTTTTTGTTTGCTCACCCAATAATCCAACGGGCAACAGCATCCATAGGAATGATATTGAAGTATTGCTAAATAATTTTGACGGTTTGGTAGTAATTGATGAAGCCTATATCAACTATGCCAAACAGAAAACATTTATCACAGAGCTAACAGAATACCCAAATCTTATTATTCTTCAAACACTTAGCAAAGCTTGGGGTTTAGCAGGACTCAGGCTGGGTATGGCTTTTGGCGGAGAGCCAATTATCAACTATTTCAACAAAGTAAAGTACCCTTACAATATTAATACTGCTACCCAGCAATTAGCCATAGAAGCATTGGGAAATATTTCCAGCGTAAACAATTGGACAAAAACTACTATAGAACAAAAAGAATGGCTGAAAGATGAACTGCGGAAATTACCAGTTACTCAAATTGTATATCCATCAGATGCTAATTTTATATTGGTAAAAATGACAGCTGCGAGAAATATTTACGAATACCTGTCACAAAAAGGAATCATCATCCGTGACCGTTCGAAAATAATTTTATGTGATGATTGTTTACGAATCACCATCGGAATTCCTGATGAAAACAAGCAACTCATTGAAGCATTAAAAACATACACTGTATGAAAAAAATATTATTTATAGACAGGGATGGCACATTAATAAAAGAAGCTCCACCCACTTATCAGTTAGATTCTTTTGAAAAACTGGAGTTCTATCCTGATATGTTTACCTGGATGGGGCGGATAGCTAAAGAATTAAACTTTGAACTCGTAATGGTAACCAACCAAGATGGATTGGGAACTACTTCTTTTCCGGAAGACACATTCTTGCCCGTCCACAATTTTGTAATGAAAAGTTTAGTAAATGAAGGAATAAACTTTAGTGCGATACATATTGATAAAACATTTCCAAAAGAAAATGCTCCAACCAGAAAACCTGCAACTGGAATGCTGACTCAATATCTTAATAATGCTGAATATGATATTGCCGGCTCTTATGTTATCGGCGACAGAATAACAGATGTACAATTAGCCAAAAATTTAGGTTGCAAAGCCATCTGGCTGAACAACGATGCCAATCTTGGTGTTGCTGAAATAAATAACGAAGTAAAAGATTTGCAGTCAACCATTGTACTGGAAACACTAAGTTGGAAATCTATTTATGAATATCTTCGGCTTGGACAAAGAGTTATAGAGCATGAACGTAATACCAATGAAACAAAGATTCAGATTAAAATGAACCTTGATGGGAAAGGGATTGCTGTAATAGATACTGGTCTTAATTTTTTCAATCACATGCTCGATCAGCTTAGTAGGCACAGCGGTATTGATTTAGCCATAAAAGTAAATGGGGATTTACATATTGATGAACATCATACCATAGAAGATACAGCCATTGCATTAGGCGAAGCATTTGCAATAGCATTAGGAAATAAAAAAGGAATTGAACGTTACAGCTTTACATTGCCGATGGATGATTGTTTAGCTCAAGTAGCTATTGACTTTGGTGGAAGAAGCTGGTTAATATGGGCTGCTGATTTTAAAAGAGAAAAAATAGGCGACGTACCGACGGAAATGTTTTATCACTTCTTCAAATCATTTTCCGATGCTTGCAGATGCAATCTGAATATAAAAGCTGAAGGCGATAATGAACATCATAAAATAGAATCCATATTTAAAGCATGGGCAAAAGCTATAAAAGCAGCTGTAAAAAGAGACGTGGATAATCAGCAATTGCCAAGCACTAAAGGTATATTATAATGAATGTTGTTATTATAAAATATAATGCCGGCAACATTCAATCAGTGCTTTTTGCGTTGGAACGAATTGGCGTACAGGCAACTGTAACAGATAATCCAGAATTAATAAGCGCAGCCGATAAAGTAATTTTTCCGGGAGTAGGCGAAGCCAGCACAGCGATGAAGTATTTAAAAGAAAGAAAATTAGATGAGTTGATTATCTCTTTAAAACAGCCGGTGCTGGGAATCTGTCTTGGCATGCAATTGCTCTGCTCCTATTCTGAAGAAAATGGCACCTCTTGCTTAAACGTTTTTGAAAATGTGCTAGTAAGAAAATTTAGGCCGGTTGAAACATTCTTAAAAGTTCCACAAATTGGATGGAATACAATACACAATCTACAGTCCAATTTATTCAACGGCATTTTAGAAAACAGCTACTGCTACTTTGTTCATGGCTATTATGCTGAAGAAAGTAATTATAGCATAGCCGCAACTGATTACGTACAACCATATAGTTCTGCTCTGCAAAAGAATAATTTTTACGGCGTACAATTTCATCCCGAAAAAAGTGCAGTAGTTGGGGAACAAATTTTAAAAAACTTCTTAGCCTTATAAAAAATGACAATTATTCCTGCAATAGATATTATTGATGGTAAATGTGTAAGACTAACAAAAGGAGATTACAGCCAGAAAACTATTTATAATGAAGACCCTTTGGAAGTAGCACTGCAATTTGAAGATGCCGGATTAAAGCGTTTACATCTTGTAGACTTGGACGGGGCGAAAGCCGGAGAGGTAAAGAATTGGAAAGTACTAGAGAAGATTTCCGGAAA
>JANORJ010000553.1:0-4234 GCA_031415255.1 Chitinophagaceae bacterium
CGGAGCCTAAAGGCATAGAAGCAGAGTGGTATCGTTCTATTAGCGGACAAGCAGCTGTGAAAGATGGTGCTGTTCCCTATGCACTTAATGCACTCTTCCATGCTTATTTCTGCAATACCTATGAAAATAAAATTGTACCAGGAGGTGAAACCGGCACCTGGTTTTATATATGGGCGAACCAACTAAATAGCTGGTTTGCTGAATACATTAAATATTATATTATTCAAAAACAGCCTGTGTACCTATTGCAAAAAAAAATTGGTAAGTTAAACGGATACCCATTGTACGAAGGCAATTATAACCAAACTTCCAATACCGGCACAAGATACTCAAGAGCAGTTATTTTAACCCGGGCTGGTCAGTCTCCTTATCTACCAGTTACTCAAAAACAATTTCTGAAAGCATTTTTAAATTATAATGACAAAAGAAATATAAAATATCTGGAGGACCTGGAAAATAACACCAAGGTGTTAACAGCCGAGGAGGAAGAAGCCGATAAGAAAAAAAATTTAGAAATAATTGAACGGGTTACTCCTCCTAACAAAGTAGTCAAAGCCAAAGAAAATTTTTTGCGAAACTATGTAACATCCAGGCAACGTAAAGAAGCGTCAATTGAAAAAACAAAAAAAAATCATGAAGATCAGCTGAAACCTGCCCGGGAACTGTTAGCAGATAGTGTGAAACAGGATTTGGAACAGGCGGCCATTTTAGATTTTAATAATCTGTTAGACTTTAAAACATTTAGTACAGAAGGAAAAGGGGGCCGGCAACTGGTGAGATCAAACCCGGAATATTTTAATATAACACTGCCAAAGTATATCCCACAATTATTAATAGTGTACTGGAGCTGGGATGATAAAAAACCTTCAAACCAATGGAGAACTCAAATAGAAAAGGATTTCAATTTTAATGCATTGAAAGAAATGATAGATAAGTAAATAAATAATGTGAAAAAGCAATTTCAACATCTGAAATTATTTCTGCCAGTCCTGATCATAATCACTGCTTTAAGCAGCCATGCCCAAAAACAATTCACTCATACCTCTACAAAAGCTAACAATTGGTGCAATGGTACCTGCACACTGATAGATGTTCCTGAACTCAATAATAATCCCAACGCTGTAATACTCGTAACTGCGATTGCAAGTAATGCACATCCTATTCTGGCATATTATATTCAGACAAAAAAAGGCACTACACAATGGAGCATTATGAACATGGATAATAGCCCGATGGTAGCAGAAACCCAATTCACTGTGCAATACTTTCCGGAACAAGACAAGAACCATTTTGTACATGTTGTTACGATGGACAACAACGTAATAAATGAAGATAAATTAAAGAAAAAAGGGTCTTATATCAATCATGTGGGACTAAACGAAAACGCTGCCGCCCGATTCCAGCATTTTCAGAACTGGGCGCCTAGCCTCCGTGGCGGTCTGTTTAACAAGTACGATATACAGTTCCAATATGATTCATTAACAGGAAGATGGTATATGACAAACACAAACGGCAGGGCATTGAGTAATTCAACAGCGTACAATATTCTTATTACCAATGAAGGAAATACAGTTTCAGGCTCGGGTAAAGGGGATACTAGTATTTCAAAAAAAGATCCAAAGATTATCCTGAAGGCCACGGATACAGTAGCCCTTATTACTCCACCGGTTGATAAAAAAATTATTGCAAATAAAAAACCAATTGCCCCGGCATACGACTTTAGCAAAATTCATATTTGTATTGATAAAGAAACGAACAATAGTTTACCACCTAAAACTCCGGTTACACCTCAGCGGGTCATTCCTAAAATTAATTTCAGCGGTGGTATTGAACCGGTAACGACTGTTATACAACCGCTTTCCGGCTATACTGAATTATTGTGGACAGCAGGGGATAATATAACAGTCGGTTTCCTTCCTGGTGGAGATGAGTTTCTTACCAGTAAGGTAAAACATTTTGTAAAAGAGTGGGAGACTTTTGCTAATATAACATTCCAGTTTGTCACTGATGTAGCAACTGCACAGATCAGGGTGGGTTTTGAAATGGATAATACCAGTTGGTCCTATCTCGGAAGACAAGCTCTTGTACTTACCCCTGGATCAAAAACGATGAATTTTGGATGGTTTGATACCAGCACCGAAGATGCGGAATTCAGATGGGTGATCTTGCATGAGTTTGGCCATGCTCTCGGTTTTATACATGAACATCAGAGCCCGGCTGCAGGAATTCCCTGGGATAGAGAAAAAGTGTATGCTTTCTATAAGGGTCCGCCTACCAACTGGGATATTGCGACTATTAACGCTAATATTTTCGCAAAGTATTTGAAAACTACAAACAATTCATCCGTGTACGATCCGCTATCAATTATGCATTATACAATCCCAGCCGAATTGACCACGGACGGATCATCCGTGGGCTGGAATACATTTCTTTCAGCGACAGATAAAGCATTTGTAAGACAGGTTTATCCTTTTCAATATATACCACCTACTGTCAGCGGTGTATTAAAGACCGGCGACGATTGTGATGAAATAGAATTCACAGTGGAATATAATGCTGTACATAAAAGCGAAGTGGAGTTTATACTTCAACCTGGTTACGATCATCACAATGCTATTGTAAGCTGGTGGAAAATGATTGGCATACCGCTAAAGGGCTATCCCAACCTTAGTGAGTTGTTTCTGAATACAAGCCGGAGGATAGATTTTGACATAATCGATCAAACAAAGCCCATAACATTTGGAAAAGCCAAAGTACTAGGCGTTCATACGGGGTTAGGTTATACATGGGCGCCATGGCCGGCCATTGTTGGAGGCTGTAGGGTAAAATTGGTATGGCGGCGAGATAGCTGTAATTGATGGCGGTCATTTTACTTAATTGAATATGAATAAATAATATAAAAAATAAAAGAGGGTGTACAAAGAAATTTTTTAACCAATTAAAACCGAACAATCATGAAAAATTTATTAATTATTCTACCAGTCATTTTTTTCTCACTTGCTGTAAATGCACAGGGAACACAAACCGAAGACGAAGTATATGTAGGTAGAAAGTTTGGAAACTATAAAAGTGCGGATACAAGACCCATAGATGGGCAACAAACAATAACCGGTGTGGTAACAAGGGGTGCAGCAGGGAACAACGTCCAGGATTCTTTGAAAGATGGCCGTGGTGGTCTCTATTTATTTAATCTGAAAAAAACTGATGGCACTGTGTTGACGATTGGAACAAGAGATAATGGATTTACTGTTCCCAGAACAATTGAGGGGCATACGATTTCTATTCAAGGAAAAGATGCAGGCCAAATTTCAGGCAGAAAGAGAAGAGACTTTCAGTTTGCTGCAACAGGTATATTAGTTCTTGATTGAGAAAGTGCAAAGCAGTACAGATGATTTATAATTCCTGAATAAGTATATGAAAAAGACATTCGTTTCGGGGTTGGTTCGCTTAGCTTTTATACTTCCGGTATTGTGATAGATAGTAAAGGAAATGTTTTTGTAAACATGTATGGAACTCAACCACTCAACAATATGAATAAGCAGATTAAATACAGTGTACAATTTATTTTATGCCTGATGATTTCAATTCACTGTTTTTCGCAAAGTGAAACGTTTGACATTATAACCTACACGGCACCTAAAGCTTGGAAGAAGGATACTAAACAAGGTGTAGTAAATTATATGGATGTAAACGCAACAACAGGCACTTTTTGTGTAATAGCCCTGTATGCCAGTTCTGCAAGCAGTGGCGATGCACAAAAAGATTTTGATAACGAATGGAATGAATTAGTTGTAACTCCTTATCAGGCTGAAGCTAATCCCAAAACTGAAATTCAAACCACCGATGACGGCTGGAAATATGCAGTAGGTGCAGCCCCTATAAAACTGGATGGCAACGATGTGTATATTATTCTAACCGTGTTCAGTGGCTTTGGAAAAACGTTGAGTGTAAGATGTTCGCTTAACGACCAGTCTTATACCACACAAATAGATGCATTATTAGAAACAATGAAATTAGATAAAACACAAACAGCCCCGATAAATAATAATACTGCGCCAGTACAATCAAATGCAGCAACAGGAAAGTTTGGTTTAATGACTTACTCCGCACCAGCTGGATGGAGTGAACAAAAATTTTCAGATGGCATAGTTTTAAAACCAATAGGCTTGCCCACCGGAGAACATCTCGTCATACAAATAATGCCACCGCTGAATGCTACCGGCACTTTAGAACA
>JANORJ010000554.1:0-4551 GCA_031415255.1 Chitinophagaceae bacterium
TTTAAAACATTATTTCCCGTTTTATTGTTAGCCACTGCCTGTACTTCGCAAAAAACAAAGGCACAGTCTTCAGACGTTGCAGCGGCAATGACTGCGACCGGGGCAAATACAGACGGAATATTAGCTGGCGCAGACAGGATAAATGTATACCTGCCACTTATTAAAGGAAAAACGGTTGGGATTTTTGCCAACCAGACTTCTATGGTAGGCAATACCCATCTGGTGGATACATTGATGAAACTTGGTGTTGATATCAAAGTAATATTTGGCCCAGAGCATGGTTTTCGTGGCACGGCAGATGCGGGGGAGAAAGTGGGTAACTACACTGATACAAAAACAGGCATTCCGGTTGTTTCTTTATATGGCAGCAAAAGAAGACCTTCTGCCGAGGATGTAAAAGGAGTTGACCTGCTCATTTTTGATATACAAGATGTGGGTGTTCGTTTTTATACATTCATTTCTTCGTTAGAAGAATTTATGGAAGCTGCTTTTGAATTGGGGAAACCTTTAATGGTGCTTGACCGCCCCAATCCAAATGGTCATTATGTGGATGGCCCGGTGTTAGATTTAAAATACCGTTCGTTTGTTGGCCGGCAACCCATTCCTATTGTGTATGGAATGACTATAGCTGAATATGCAATGATGATTGCTGGTGAAAAATGGTTGAGTGAAAAAGCAAATACAAAATATGCTTACTATAAAACAGCAGAGAACTCAGTTGATACACCTTTTCATTTCCAAGTAATAAAATGTGCTAATTACAATCATAAAAGCAAATATGTATTGCCTGTAAAACCTTCACCTAATCTTCCTAACATACAATCTATTTATCTGTATCCCTCTACCTGCTTCTTTGAAGGAACAGTATTGAGTGAAGGCCGTGGCACAGACAAACCATTCCAGGTATTTGGCCACCCATTGTTACCTAAAAACTTATACTCATTTACACCCAATCCCAATGAAGGGGCAAAGAGTTCCAAATTATACGGAGAAGTTTGTTATGGCTGGAATTTATCGGGTACAACAGAAGAAGTGCTATCGAAAGTGGATAATAAAATACAGTTGAAATGGCTGATAGAAGCCTATAAATTATTTCCGGAGAAGAATAAATTTTTCTTAGCTCCAAAGTCAGGCAAAATGGAAGAATCATTTTTTACCAAACTGGCTGGCAACAACGACTTGTGGCTACAATTAAAAAAAGGAAAAAGCGAAGCTGAAATAAGAAAAAGCTGGGCAAAGAGGTTGGGCGAATTCAAAGTAATAAGAAAAAAATATTTGCTATATGAAGATTTTGAATAATTAAATCATCTGCTGCTTTGTGGCTATCCTAACCAATGAAGCCGTATTCTTTACTTCAAATTTTGCCAATAAGTTTTTGCGGTGAGTATCAACAGTTGTAGTGCTGATGAAAAGCTTTTGCCCTATTTCAATATTTGTCAACCCTTCTGCAATTAATTCCAGCACCTCTTTTTCACGACGGGTTAATACAATACTAGTATTTTCCTTTTTTTGTAATGTCTGCGATGCTTCAATACTTAAAAATAACTGCCCCTTTCTAACTGTTTCAATGGCATCCATCAACTCTTCCTGGCTTGCATTCTTTAACACATAACCAGAAGCTCCGCTATCCATCATTTTTTGTATAAAACTTTGCTGATTGAATGTACTAAGCCCGACAATAAAAACAGAAGGGTATTTTTCCTTTACTTCTTTACATAAATCAATACCGCTTTTATCAGGCAGGTTAATATCCATTAAAATTATATCGGGCTGCTGTTGTTGTAAAAAAGCCAGGCAGGATGCTGCATTAGTGGCATGGCCGGCCCATTCAATATTTTTTTCATTTCGCAATAATGAACGAATACCTTCAATTACCATGTAATGGTCATCTACTATAAAAACGCTGGTTGCCATTTACGTATTCAATTCAATATGAACGGAAGTGCCTTTACCGGGCTCTGATTGCACATCTAAGTTACCTTTTAAAAAATCAACCCGATTTTGAATATTACTCCAGCCAATTCCTCTTGATTGGCTTAACAACGATGTATCAAAACCGTTACCATCATCTTCCACAGTTATAGCCAATTGATTATTTGTTTTTGTAACCTGCACAATAGCTGTTTTGGCAGCGGCATGCTTCATTGTGTTATTAATTAGTTCCTGTACAATACGGTAAATAGTAATAGCTGTTGTTTGCTCAACCAGAGCATTCTCCATACCAATAGATTGATAATTTATCTTAAATGCTCCTGATTGATTAATGTCATTGCAAAAATCTTTCAAAGCAGTATCCAATCCAAACTTTACTAGTGCCTCTGGCATCATATTATGTGCCACCCGGCGCATTTCTTTTATAGAACTGTCCAGCATATCCATGCTGCGCTCAAAGGCCTGAGCATTGTCAGGCGTCATTACTAAATTTCCTTTCATAGTTTGAAACGAGTATTTAATGCCCGACAACATACCTCCCAATCCATCATGCAGGTCTTTTGCCAGGCGGGTTCTTTCCTGTTCTTCTCCTTTTAATACAGCTTCGGTGGCGGTTAATTGTTGTTGTGTTTCTAATTCGTTGATGCGTTGTTGCTGGAGTTTTTTCTTTTGATTATAATTCCGGTATGTAAGTAAAGAGAGTGCCAGCAGCGCAGCCGCTGAACCAATAAGCACATAATTTAAAATTTTTCTTTTTTGCAATTGCGATTGCTGAACTATGATTTGTTTATCTTTTTTTTCTGACTCATATTTTTTTTCAAGTTCAGTTGCGTATTTTTTTGCATCGAGGCTAACGATAGAATCATTGGCTTCCTTATATTTTTGAAAATATTCATACGCTTGTTTATACCTTCCAGTTACTGCATAAATATCTGAAAGGTATTTATAGCCTTCGTCAAGCATACCAAAGTAATTAATGGCTTTAGCATCTTCTATCCCTGTTAATAAATACTGTTCTGCCTCATTGTATTTTTTCTGTTGAATTGCTATGGCGCCCATTTGCAACTGCGATTCAGCTTTGCCATATCTATAATTATATTTTTCCGATACATCAAAGCTTTTTTGAAAATAATAAAATGAGGAATCAAGCTGGTTCATTTTATTGAAAACCTGGGCAGCTATCAGATAATAACTGAATATAGCATCAACGCTATTGATATTAGAAAATTCATCGAAATACACCGTTGAGCTATCAATGTATTTTTTGGCTGACAAATTGTCTTCCTGCATAACGTATGAATTTGCAAGAATCATATACGCCGTAAACAGTCTTTGGGCTATGCCAGATCTTCTGGCAGAAGCAACTGCTTTATATGCGTACTCATTTTGCTTAGTATGCTCTTTAATGTCCCCAAAAAGTGTTGAAACATTACAATAGATAATAACCAACTCTGCATCTAACCCCAATTTTTCAAGAATAGCAATACCCCTTAAATAGTATTGTATAGCCTGCTGAAAGTCATTTTGTATTTTTAACCTGTTGGCTATATCACTATATGAACCTGCTTCAAATTTTTTTGCTTTTGGGTTTTCAGATTTTTGATAGAAAATAATAGCCGTATCAAGACTTGCCCTTGATTGCACATCCTTACCGGCATTACTGAGTAAAACTGCCTGGTTTTGGTAGATACGGCCCAAATTATAATATAATTTTTTCCCCTTTGCAAAATCTATTGCTTCCCTGTATCCTTTATAAGCTTTGGCAGTATCTACGAGTTCATAATCTATTGCCAGGCGCATCAAACTTACAGCCCTGTTTGTATCTGCCATAGGTTGTTGCAATTCTTTTGTTATGCTGTCAACGAGATGCTGCTGGGCATCTGCTGAGATTAACAGGTAGAAGAAGAATATATGTCCAAATATTATTTTTCTCATACAGTAAAATAGCCTTTTGTTCTCATCTTACAAATAAACATCAAAGCAAGCCTATCATCACTCCCCTTTTTCCATGATTTTTTCATTTTCCTTAAATATCCTGTTTTTAAGGGATAGGCAACTATAGTACAATCAGCAATATTTGTTCTATCAAAATAAAAATGGAAATCAATCTTCATAACCACTTATTAAAATGATTTTATGAACAAAAAATTATTAACCCCCGCATTACTCCTAATAACTTCCTTATTGTTTATACAATGCAATAAGAATAAAAGTGATATACAGGCACCGGTAGTTCCCAAAACTGTTTATGCAACTGGTTATTCAATTGTTGGTAACAGGCCTGCAGCTACAATTTGGAAAGACAATGTTGCAACTAACCTAACCGATGGCAGTTTTTATGCTTGCGGAAATTCAGTTTTTGTTTCAGGCTCAGATGTGTATGTGACCGGCTATGAAGAAAATGTAGCTGGTAGAAGTGTAGCTAAACTATGGAAAAACGGAACAGCAGCTACACTAACTGATGGGGTTCAAAGTGCAGAAGGCCGTTCAGTTATTGTATCCGGACTGGATGTGTATGTTGCAGGCTATGAAAATAATGCTGCCAGAACTGGTGTTGCTAAACTATGGAAAAACGGAACAGCAATTTTACTCACAGATGGTACCAATGATGCAGAATGT
>JANORJ010000555.1:0-7250 GCA_031415255.1 Chitinophagaceae bacterium
GTATTTTTTTGCTCTACCTTCAGATTAGAAAAGAAAAAACTCGAACATAATTCCAAAATAAGCGTCGATAATCCTTTGTTATAAATTTCGCAGTACTTACTACTACGCTTCTTTTAGAATTAAATGGAAAAGGCTCCCTGATTAGTTTTATCTATACTCTCCGAATACAGCACCTGGTTTCTGATTAGTAATTACTTATCATTCTGTAATTATTATTTATTATTTATTAAAAAATCAAAAAAATGAAACTGAAACTAATCTTCACTGCAGTGTTGGCATTTGCAATTTTGACTGTAAATGCCCAAAGAGAGCCTAAACCAATTCCTGATCAGTACATAGTTGTATTGAAAGAATCATCGGCAGCTCCAGTTATAAAGGGTGGGCAAAAAAACAATAACAGGGAACAAAAAGTCAGTTCCAATAAGGCAGCCCGGGACAAGAATGTTGCAAAATTAAAATCAGTAGCCAAAGGGAAAAATATTAAAGAGTCATCAGTGGTAAGTGAATTTGCTGATGTACTGGTTGGCTTTACTGCAAAACTGACAGGAGCAGAAAAAAAAGCATTAGAATCTGATCCGGATGTCCAATATGTAGCACAGGATTATTCAGTTCAGCTTGAGCCAATAAAAGATGAAGCAAGTCCGCAGGAAATAGGTTCCATTTTTAATCGTCAAAATGGTGATACAGAAAAAGAAGAAATCTTTAGCGGCCCCCATTCCAATAGTATAGATAATACGTTTGTAAAAAATGATGCCAAAAATTTTGCACAGGTGGTAACATGTACTGTAACCCGTGCAGGGGGATTTGTTGATGGATCCACTAAAGGCACCTGGATTTGGATTTTAGATACAGGTATTGACCTTACTCACCCGGATTTGAATGTTCAAACGAACGCCACTTATGCCAAATCCTTTATCGCAGGTCAAACTGTTCAGGATGGTAATAGCCACGGAACACATTGTGCAGGTATAGCTGCAGCCAAAAATAATACTATTGGAGTAGTTGGTGTATCTGCCGGGGCAAAAGTAGTACCGGTTAAAGTACTGAGTAACGCTGGGTCTGGTTCTTTCAGTGGAATTCTTTCTGGTATTAACCATGTTGCCATGCACGATATACCTGGCGATGTAGTAAGTATGAGTATTGGAGGATACCCTGTTAGTAATTGTGAAAACAGTAATCCTTCGATAAGAGATGCAATCAGAAATCTGGGATTGGCAGGTACATTTGTGGTAATGGCAGCAGGTAATGATTATAATTGTTCTGGTTCTCCATCAAATTTACCAGGCTGTATTAATGGCACAAGGGTATATACTGTTGGTGCTCTTAATTGTGACCTTACAAAAGCCAATTATTCAAATGGTGGACAAGGCGTAGATTGGGTGGCAGTAGGCAGTGGTGTTTATTCAACTGTTCCTGGAGGTGGTTATGGTACAAAATCTGGAACATCGATGGCTACACCATGTGTGGCAGGTGTTATTCATGCCCGTGGCGGCGCACCGGTTAATGGAGGTAATATTGCTTTTTGCGGTACTACCGTTCCCTTAGCTCGTCGTTGATGATAGCATATTCTTATTATGATGATCGTAAAATGGTTTTTAGTAAACCATTTTACGATCCTTTTATGTTTGTTAACCTTAGCTATTTAAAAGGATCAAACTTCTGAAACAGGGTATTTATGTTTTATCAATAATAAAAACAACGCCAGATGAAAATATTTAACCTCTTACTGACTGGTATAATTATTGTTTCATCTTGCAGTAATTCTTCAAACGGAACTTCTGTGACTACTCATTCAGACAGCACCATTAAATGGACGAAACTCATTTCAGGTAATCAATGTAACATTGAGACTTCATTAGATGTTCTCATTACTAACCAGGCACAATTTGATTCCATTTGGGCAAAAGCATTTACGATGGATATGCCACCTGAAAAACCTGTTATTGATTTTACAAAAAATACTATCGTTGCTCTTTTTTTAGGAACGGTAAATAAAGGGGGACATGGTATAGAAATTGCAGCAATAAACCAAAGTACAGATAAGGAATATTCTATTGAAGCAATACATAAACTTCCCGGAAAAAATTGTTTCAGCTCTATGGCTATTGAATTTCCATATTTTTTAGCAACGACAGATGTTGTTATCAGTGATAAAACAACATTTAGCACCAAAGAGAAAGAAGTTGACTGTGAATAATCGGTTTTATTGCTGGGAAAAAGATATTTGAAGGAGTTTTAATTCTATGCGCTAGGAATATTCCTAATTGTACTGTCGGCACTCATAATGCGACATGTCAAAACATAAAACAAGCCTAACCAATTCCAGGTAATTATATTATTGGATTGGAAGAAACGACCGCCAAACATCTGCGCTTCGATAAATATTAATTTGATTGAAAAAATAGTTGTGCAAATAGTCTTTAGAGCTCATCTACTGGATACATCGGGTTTTAAAAAATAAACAATAAACAAATGAAAACAACAACACTGATAGTCGCCGGAGTGCTGGTATTGCTTTCCTGCAACAATTCAACAAAAGAAACAACTTCTTCAACTGGCGATACGACTGTCGTGAAAGAAATTAATAACGCCAGCGATATCAACAAGGATGTCAACAACAGCAATGAGGTCAAAGACACCAGTACCGCTAAAGACAGCAAAGAAACAAATGATGATAGTAAGATGCAGCCACTAACCTGGAAAGAATTTACATCAGGCAACGATTGTAGTATTGAAAAGCCAATGACTGTAGTTATAACCAGCCAGCAACAGCTTGATGCAATATGGGCCAAAGCTTTTAAAGGAGATTCGAAACCAGTAAAAAGGGCTGTCGATTTTTCAAAAAGTTCTGTTGTCGCAATTTTTCAGGGAACAGTTAATACCGGCGGGCACAGTGTAGTTATCACCTCCATCAAGAATAATGAAGCAGGCGGATATATTGTAGATGCGGTGCATAAACTTCCCGGGAAAGGTTGTATGAGCTCTATGGCCATTGAATATCCCTACTACATTGCTGTAGTTAGTCCTGCTATCAATGAAAAAACGGCGTTTACAATTAAGAAAAAAGAAACAGCATGTGAATAAGCTAATTCACTATCCCTTTGATTAAACACAGGCTTTTTAAAGAATAGACCATAATAAATAAAAGCTCCGCAGGTTGCGGAGCTTTTATTTAACTATCATTTATTTTGCTGTTATTACTACTTCTTTGTTTTTCAGAAAAGATCATAAGAAGGCCATGACACACTACTCTCTGCAATACCTTTAGCCAGTGGATACATACCGTCCCAATGACATTCATCCGCTTTGGGTCGTATGTTTATCAGTACGGCCACAGATATCCCATTTTTAAAATGACATAGATGACCTAAGGTTCCGGGCATACATCCGTTGTGCATCCACCAATCGCCATTTACTTTTAATCCTTTTGCATAATCTGAGGCGCCATCAGCTGTTGAAATGGTTTGCATTGTATTTATAGTACCTGCACTAAGTACATCCGGTCTGTTATTCAATCCGTCTATACCAGCAGCAAACATAAGTAAGTCCGCAGAACGGGCTATCCATCCCCCATTGGCATCCATGCGGGTTAGTTTAAGATCATAAGGGTTACCATTATTATCAGAATAATAAGTTACTTCATTCGGTGCTTTCCCGGCAGCATTATCTTTTCCAATCCGCATTTTGGTGATACCAGATTTGCTGAGTATTGCATTCTTTACATAATTCTCATAGGTCTGTCCGCTCTTTTTTTCAATCACCCTACCCAATAAAAAATAATCGAAATTCATATATTGGTATTTTACACCGGGTGCAGTAGGCTGGCTGTAATTTTTCAAAGCCCATTTGATGATGTCCGTATTATTTAACTGGTATTCATTCCACACAGCATCCTGTGTCCAGCCGGTAGTATGTTCGAGACAACTCTGTACAGTAATTTTTTCTGCATCTGCTTTATCAATACAACTACCGCTAACGGCGCAATAATCTCCCAATAATCCACCGGGGCCAAATAACTTATCCGTGAGTTTCAGGTTGGTTGTTTCTGTTAACCGCATGATGGCTGCTGCAGTTAATGGTTTACTAACACTGGCAATTCTGAAAAGGGTATTAGGTGAAACCAGGTTGCCATTACTTTTATCCGCTTGTCCGTATCCACGGGTATAAACTAATTTTCCATTCTTCATAACAGCAATGGATAAACCCGGTACATTAAAATCATCCATGTATTTCTTCACTTTGTTATTGATAAGTGTAAGATCGCTACCGCTAATACCCGCCCCCATCCATAAAGCAGCAAAATAAGTTTTGCCATTTACATTGTAACCGCACACATGTTTTAAGCTACTACCAGTGCCCCAGTTGTTATCATACTCCGCCTGATAATTATAAGGAGTTAAAGCAGACCTTGCATAAACACCATCATTCATTTTTTCAAAGATGACAGCAAAACGGCTTTGCCCACCTACTTCAAAAGCACTGACACGAACAGGTTTATAACCATTGCCATACTGCGTATTAAATTCATTTTGATATTGGTCTGCACTCATTGCATGACGAGCCACATATTGCGGACCAGCAGATTTTTCCCAAACAGCCGCATAGGTTTCCTGTCCGTTTCTTTTATACCCACATACTTCTACTAACCGATAGCCTTTACTGCCAACCCAATTGTTGTACTCAGTTTGATATTGTTGGGAACTCATATTATGCCTTGCTTCCCAAGCGGAGGAAGTTTTATTAAATATGCAGGCAAATACAAGTCGGCCATTGATGTCGGCAATAGTAATACGGTCGGGACGATACCCAGCTTTTTTTTGCGTAGTTACTTCCGACTGATAACCGCTTTCATTCATTGCATGCCGGGCTATCCAGCCAGAGCTGGCTTTTTTGTCCCAGATAGCGGCATAGGTTTCCTGGCCGTTCTCGTTATATACACTTACATCTGCCAGCCGCATTTTATTGGTGCCTGAGTTTGTGTTATAGGCAGTCTGGTATTCACTGCTGCTCATACCATGACGGGCTGTTTGACTATAGCCGGGAAAAAAGAAGAAGGATAATAATAACAGGGAGATTGAAAATGAAATAATCTTTTTCATACACAAGGGGGTTAATGGTTAAATTAATGGTGTATCAAAAGTAGAGGAAAGAATGATGAAAAAAATACCCCGTTAGTAGTATGCCTTTTTAAACCTGCAGCTATTTGCTTTCAACTTATTGGTTGTGAGATTTTTGAGAGAGATGGAATACTTTATCGTTTTTATTTTTCTTGCTGGTTACTAAGAAAAATATGTACAGGGGATAAAATACAACTGCGAAACTGAAAATTTCGGAGAGCCGGGCAACATCTGCAAAGGCGTAAACTTTTTTGCTGTTAAGAAGAAAAAGGTAGAGTGTGAATAATTAGTCCCTATGCTCTCTCATACTGAAAATCGTTTTATCCATCCGGGGCGGATTATCTGGATCTAAATTGTAAGCAATACAGGTTAGATGCCAGGCTATCTTCAATCTTTGTTGCGGTGTATCATTGGCATTTTCCTGCATGGCATCACCGCCTCTTTAACTGTTTGCAGTTTAAGGGCTTTTTTATCTATGCGATATTTTTTTGACTTTGTTATATATTAAAAGTGGGAACAAAAAAGGAAACCGTGATATATACAGCCTCTTTGAAACTGATGCTGTGTTCCAAACTCAGCAAAATCTTTCAGCTTTCTTTTATCTATTGAATACTTGGTGGGGAAATAAATTCAAGTAATTTCCTCCATTTGGACTTGTCATATCTTTTATCCATTGCAACCTTACTCAATACCAAACTATTCATTTTCATTTGAAATTCTTCACTATTACTCATATGATCTTTTATCAAATAAAGTAATCTTAAAAAATTTCGGGCTGAATATTTTTCAGATACTTTTTTATTATTAACACTTTCGAACACTGAAATGAATCCTTCAATGTCAGTTTTTGCAAATCTATTTTGGTAGTTAGCTAAATTATATTGATTAATGCCTTCCGGCAAGTCTAATAGCTTAATTTTTTCGCCTGAATTTCTATCATTGGGTCTTAAGTCCTTAATTCTTTCAATAACACTTTCTATTTCTATTTGATGACGAAAAATTTTCTTATTCAAAAAGACAATTATCATCCAGACTAGTGATATTAATCCCCAAACGGCAAGTATTACTTCTATCACTTTCATTTTATTAAAAGAGTTCCACTTGATTCAAGAATAAGAAAAGATATAAAATAAATCAAGTTTAACTTAATCAATTGATTTAGTGAATGTAATTTTTTTAAAGAAAAGCCCCAACTCTCGTCAGGGCTTTCTATACTTTTACAGCCGCCGTCAGGGTTTTCAACCGCTGACGGGGCTTGGCACCTCATTTCTAAACACCACCACACCATCAAACACATCCACCAGCACCGGTTTACTCTTATCAATATCACCGGCCAGTATCCGCTTGCTTAGCTGGTTTACTATTTCTTTTTGTATTAATCGTTTCAATGGTCTTGCACCCAACTGCGGGTCAAAGCCTTGCTCGGCTAAAAACTCAAGGGCATAATCGCTAAACTGTAATTGAATACCACTATCGGCTACTAATTTTTTCAGGCCGTTCAATTGTATTTTTAAAATACCTTTTATCTCTTTCCGCATTAATGGGCGGAACATAATTATTTCATCTACCCGGTTCAAGAATTCTGGTCGTATGGTTTGGCGCAGCAAACTCATCACTTCTATTTTCGCTTTGTCAGTTACTTCTTCCACATTGTCTTCCTTCACCCGGTCAAATGCATCCTGTATTAAATGGCTGCCGATATTGCTGGTCATAATGATAATGGTGTTCTTAAAATTCACTACCCGGCCTTTGTTATCGGTTAGTCTTCCATCATCCAACACTTGTAACAATACATTCCACACATCAGGGTGTGCTTTTTCAATTTCATCGAGCAGCACCACACTGTACGGTTTACGTCGAACTGATTCTGTTAACTGTCCGCCTTCCTCATATCCCACATAGCCGGGAGGTGCACCCACCAATCTTGATACGGTATGTTTTTCTTGATACTCACTCATATCTATTCTCGTCATCATACCCTCATCATCAAACAAATATTCAGCAAGTGCTTTAGCAAGCTCTGTTTTTCCTACACCTGTTGTGCCCAAAAAAATAAAAGAACCAATTGGTTTTTTAGGATCACTCAAACCTGCTCTGCTTCTGCGTATAGCATCGGCTACTGTAGTAATTGCT
>JANORJ010000556.1:0-3175 GCA_031415255.1 Chitinophagaceae bacterium
TGGAGTGGTGCAAACCAGTTTGGCATTATCAATTGGGTTGGTGCTGGCATACTCGGTACTGTTTTATTAACCATTGTGATTGTGGATTTTTTTGGTGGTTGGATGGTTCATATAATTGAGCATAAAATAAAATTTCTTTGGCGTTTTCATGTAATACATCATTCAGATAATAATGTTGATGTTACCACCGGTTTGCGCCACCACCCGGTAGAAAGTTTGGTTCGGGGAATTTTCTTTTTTATCGGTATTGTTGTTAGTGGCGCACCCATGTATGCTGTTATGCTATACCAGACTGTGTTAATTTTCTTTACCGCTTTTGAACATGCCAATATCAGTTTGCCAAAATGGCTCGACAATGCGTTAAGCTACATTTTTGTTTCTCCCAATATGCACAAAGTGCATCATCATTGGAAACAGCCTTACACAGACAGTAACTACGGAGCCATTCTTTCTATTTGGGACCGGCTGCTTGGTACTTTCAAAAAACTGGCTCCCAAAGAAATCCGATATGGTATCGACCGTGACTATCCCAACGAAAAAGATGAAGACTTTGTGATGATGATAAAAAAACCATTTCAAAAATTAGATCCCTGATTTTTATTATCCACTCAACTATTTTTTATGAGAAAAATTTTTATGCTGGCATTGCTGGTTGTGTCGCTGGGCGTAGCGGCGCAATCATCGGATGTTGTAATGTATGTAGCGGCCAAAACAGGTTTAAGCATCCGTGAAAAACCAGATGCCGGGGCCAAGGTGCTGGATAAAATTCCTTATGGCACAAAAATTACACTGATTGACGAAGACGGCGATTGGAAAGATATTGTTACCGAAGGGCTCACCGGGTATTGGAGAAAAGTAAAGCACAACAACAAAACAGGCTATATCGTTGACAGCTATTTATTTCCCTGGCCGCCACCAAAGCTGGCCACTGTAAAAGATATGAAACAGTACCTGGTGCAAGTGGCTGGGCTTTTTGGACAAAAATTGGTAACAAGGTCCGGAACAATGAAACAGCTTACTGAAAGCGGATGGGAACTAAGTAAACAACTTTACAAAAACGGAGCGGAACATCAGTTGTTCCTGGCTTACGAATATGGTTGTGATACTTACTTTTTACCAGGTTTTTCCTTGCAGCAGGGTTTTTTGCTTTGCCGGTTGATTCCTGAATTCAAGGAAATTTTTGGAGAAAAAGAAGAGTTTCCTACTGCCAGCAAGAAATTTAATAAAGGTGGATTGGAATATGAGATAGAACTTCGAAAAACAGTTGATGAGCCTGAATACAGTGGGCCATATACTATTGAAAAAATAAGGATTGGATATGCAGACGGAGCCTCCTATCAATTTGAAATGTTTATCATCGAAAACCAGTTGGTAATATCTTTCAGTGCAGGAGTGTAGTTTTACAAGTATGAAAAAAATCGCCATGATACCTGCCCGGTATGCAGCCACCCGTTTTCCCGGAAAGCTGATGCAGTTGCTGGGCGACAAACCTGTAATCCGTCATACCTATGATGCTACCGTGGCTACTGGTTTGTTTGATGAAGTAATAGTAGTAACCGACAGCGAAATAATTTATACAGAGATAACAGCGGCTGGCGGCAATGCCATTATGAGCCAATATGAACATGAAAGTGGTAGCGATAGAATTGCCGAAGCGGCTGCCTCCATGGATGTTGATATTATTATAAATGTGCAGGGCGATACACCGTTTGTAAAAACAGCGCCGCTACAAATATTATTACAACAGTTTGATGATGCTACTGTACAAGTAGCTTCGCTGATGCAGGTGCTTACCAAACAAGAAGAAATTGAAGACCCCAACTTTGTAAAAGTGGTCGTTGACAAGAACATGAATTCTTTATTCTTCAGCCGCTCCGTTATTCCCTATCCAAGGGATAAAGATGCTCCTGTTATTCATTATGAACATATTGGTGTGTATGCTTTTCGCAAGCAGGCACTGATGAACTTTACACAATGGCCAATAACTCCTGCAGAAGCTGCCGAAAAAATTGAATGTCTTCGTTATTTAGAAAATGGTATTCCTCTCCGCATGGTGGTGGTGGATTATATGGGAGTAGAAATTGATACACCAGAAGATTTGGAGAGAGCTTCACAATTATTATAAACTTTTGTCCACAGATTACACGGATTAACACAGATTAATACCGGCGGTTTCGTTTTATCCTGTATTATTCGTGGCTGTTTTAGAGATTTTGTTGTCAGAAAAACTTGAATGTGCTAGTAGAACATAATCTGTGTTAATCCGTGTAATCTGTGGCTAATTCAATTTTTGCTGCCCACGAGGACTGACTCTATGAGAAAGCAATCTTTCGTGTCGTTTCGTGTAATTTCGTGGCCAAATTTCTTTCTATGGCTTTTCGCAATTTTAAAATGGTTGGCTATGTAGTGTATGGCCGTGGTAGTTTTAATCAATTAGATGAAATAATTGCCCCTCATCGCAAAAATGACAAGCCAATGGTTTTCTTGGTTGACCATTTTTTTTCCGCAGTACCCGGTGGGACTGGGCATCCCCTTGTCAACCGCATTCCTGTTCGTGGAAATGATAAAGTGATCTTTGTGGATGTTACTTACGAACCAAAAACAACGTATGTTGATGCGTTGGCACAGCAACTAAAAGATGAGTTTGGAACAATAAGCGGCGTTATTGGTATTGGTGGCGGCTCTACCATGGATTTGGCAAAAGCTGTTTCGTTGATGATGAAAAATCCCGGTTCTTCTGCTGATTACCAGGGTTGGGATTTAGTAAAAAATGCTGGCGTTTATAAAGCTGGTATACCAACGCTTAGTGGCACAGGTGCTGAAGTATCCAGAACAACCGTATTAACCGGGCCCACCAAAAAACTGGGAATGAATTCCGACTTTACTCCCTTCGACCAGATAGTACTCGACCCGGAACTAACCGCTAATGCTCCTGCCAATCAACGATTCTATACCGGAATGGATTGTTATATTCATTGCATTGAAAGTTTAGAAGGAACTTACCTGAATGAGTTTAGTAAAAGCTATGGCGAAAAAGCATTACAACTCTGCCGGGATGTGTTTGTACATACTGATGAATGGAATGATTTGTGTGACGACAAGCTGATGATGGCGTCTTATGCGGGTGGTATGAGCATTGCTTACTCACAAGTGGGGGTGGCGCATGCGGTTAGTT
>JANORJ010000557.1:0-5311 GCA_031415255.1 Chitinophagaceae bacterium
ACTGCTTGACATAGCAGATCAACTTAAAATACCCAATGCTAAGAAACTTGCTAAGCAAGATTTGGTGTATAAAATTCTTGACAGTCAGGCAATTGCCGGCGCCAAAGGAGCTAAACCCGCCGATGACGGAAAACGTAAACGAATTATTAAAACCAATACCAGCACCGGCGGCAGCGAAGAAGCCGAGGTAGAAAGTGGTGACGAGGAAAAACCTATTATAAAAAAACCAATTATGGCGATTAAAAAAGAAGACAAGGCTCCGATTAAAAGAGCCCGGAAAAAACCAGACGAGAAAGAAACCGTAGCTGAAAGTGGCAATGAAATGCAACAGCCAGTACAGCAACAACAAACCGGTGATGCCCAACCAACCGGCGAACAATCTGACAATAATAATACTACTAGTGCACAAGATAAATTAGTGCAGGCCATTTTTAATGATGGTAATCAGCAGTCACCAGAAAATCCTTCGGGTGCGGGACAAAACAAATTTTATCCTCCCCGTCGTGAGCAGAATCAGCAATTCAATGTGGAGTTTGATGGTGTTATTTTGGGAGAAGGTGTGCTGGAAATGATGCCAGATGGTTATGGTTTCCTTCGTTCATCCGATTACAACTACTTATCATCACCAGATGATGTTTATGTTTCTCCATCACAAATAAAATTATTTGGTTTAAAAACCGGCGACACCGTTCATGGAGCTGTTCGTCCGCCAAAAGAAGGCGAAAAATATTTTGCTTTATTAAAAGTAGATACCATCAATGGTAAAAGCCCAGAAGAAGTAAGGGACCGTGTGCCGTTCGATTATCTTACTCCGTTGTTTCCGTTTGAGAAATTGAATTTGTTTACCACTCCTTCTGATTATTCTACCCGTATCATGGACCTGTTTACACCAATCGGTAAAGGCCAGCGGGGATTAATAGTAGCACAACCAAAAACTGGTAAGACGATGCTATTAAAAGCAGTGGCGAATGCTATTGCTGCCAATCATCCTGAATGTTATTTGATGGTGGTACTTGTGGATGAACGTCCGGAAGAGGTAACTGATATGGAACGCAGCATTAAAGGCGAAGTAATTGCTTCCACCTTTGATGAACCGGCTGAAAAACATGTGAAAGTTTCTACCATTGCTTTGCAAAAAGCAAAACGCTTAGTAGAATGCGGACATGATGTTGTTATCTTATTAGATTCTATCACCCGTTTAGCAAGGGCACATAATACTGTTGCTCCATCATCAGGTAAAGTTTTATCAGGTGGTGTGGAAGCAAATGCGATGCAAAAACCAAAGCAGTTTTTTGGTGCTGCCCGTAAAATAGAACATGGTGGTTCATTAACGATCATCGCTACTGCATTGGTTGATACTGGTAGTAAAATGGATGAAGTAATCTTTGAAGAATTTAAAGGAACCGGTAACATGGAATTGCAACTGGAACGTCGTTTGTCTAACAAACGTATCTATCCGGCTATTGACCTAGTGGCTTCATCCACAAGAAGGGATGATTTATTACTTGACAAAGATGTGCTACAGCGAATGAACCTGCTCCGTGTTTTCCTTACTGATATGAATGCAGAAGAAGCAATGAGAGAATTGCAAAACCGGATGAAGGGAACGAAGAGCAATGAGGAGTTTTTGGCGAGTATGAACCGATAGGTGTGAAGATTTGATGATATGTAGATATTCAAATGAATACAAGCCGCTTCTTTTTGGAGCGGCTTTTTTTATCCAACAAAAAAATACAGTTTAGCCACGGATTACACAGATTAGCACAGATTTAATTCTAATAGTGTAAAGCAACTAATCCGTGTAAATTCGTGTAATCCGTGGCTAACTTTTTTATGGCAATAGAAAAACTGCATATTGAAAAATTCCTGGAGCTGGCAAAACAACATCCTGTTTTAGATGTTCGTTCGCCGGGAGAATATAAACATGCACATATTCCGGGTGCACATTCATTGCCATTATTTACAGATGAAGAAAGAAAAATAGTTGGTACCGCTTACAAACAAGAAAGCAGAGAGCAAGCCATTAAGATTGGATTAGATTTTTTTGGTGTGAAGATGAGGAAGATGGTGGAGGAGGTTGAGACAGTCGTCAATCAGCAGACAGCAGTTGGCAAAAGCGACCCCGGACTGCAAACTGCCAACTGCATACTGGTTCACTGCTGGAGAGGTGGTATGCGAAGTGCTGGTGTTGCGTGGCTATTAGATTTATATGGTTTCAAAGTTTATACATTAGTTGGTGGTTATAAAAAATTCAGGAATTATGTGTTGGATACTTTCAAACTTCCTTTTCAATTCAACATACTTGGTGGATATACAGGATCGGGAAAAACAGAATTATTAAAAACACTGAAAGAAAAAGGTGAACCGATAATTGATCTGGAAGGCGTCGCAAATCACAAAGGCTCTGCATTTGGTAGTATTGGTATGCCGGAACAGCCGGGGCAGGAAATGTTTGAGAATATACTCGGTTGTGAGTTGCGGGGTGTGGGGTGTGAGGCAAATCTTCAGACTCCGACAACTGACACCCAACACCCCACATCCGCCATCTGGCTCGAAGATGAATCTCAACGCATCGGCCAGGTAAACATTCCACATGAACTCTGGAAACTGATGCGCCAGTCACCGGTGTATTTTCTCGACATCCCTTTTGAAGAACGACTAAAGCATATTGTTCAGGAATATGGGCAATTAGACACAGAAAAAGTAGCAGATGCGATTGGCCGAATTTCTCAAAAATTGGGTCATTTGAACGCAAAAACGGCCATTTTACTGCTAAAAGAGGGCAAAATCACGGAAAGTTTCGACATTTTGCTGAAATACTACGACAAGCATTATTTCAAGTCTTTGCACAATCGAGAGGGCATAAATTCGTTATTACGTACAGTTGACTGTAAATCCGTAATCCCTGAAAATGCCGACCAACTTATCCGTATCCAACAACATGCGCCTGAAAAGGCTTAAGCTTATTGCCCTTTTTCTGCTATCTCCTTTATTATTTTTTGGACAAACCCTGACCGGCCTTTGGACTGGTGCATTGAGTAATGATAGTACCACGATTAGAAAAGATCAATCATTTGAAATTGCATTGACAGAATACAAAGGCAAAGTGTATGGCTATTCTCGCAGCGAATTTATTGTGGATGACACACTGTACTACATGGTGAAAAGAGTAAAAGGAACTATCGACGGAGATGTGTGTGAAGTAAGTGATGATGAAATTATTTCTTACAACTTTCGTGGCAAGCTTGATAAAGGAATAAAAGTAACTAGCATTTTTCGTAGAAATCAAAATGATAGTGCCTGGTATTTAGATGGCACATGGAAAACCAATGCCACTAAAAAATATTATTCCGTCACCGGAAAAGTAAATCTGGAAGAAGAAAAAGATTTAACTGCTTCAAAAATATTTCCTCACCTTGAAGAGTTAAAGCTGGCTGATGATATTGCATTTTATAAAGAAAGAAAAGAAGGTCCGGCGATTGCTAAATTGGTAAAACCCTCAACAATAAAAACAGAATACTCTACAAAAATAAAACCTGTTTTAAATAACACTGACTTTACTGTTGCACCTGCAAAACCAGATTTACAAAGAGCAGAAGCAAGACCTGTTCCCGTTGCAGCAATAACACCTGATATTACTTCGGAAAAAGAAGAGGTAGTTATCGCTGTAAAAAAACCTGAGAACAATCTGCCGGAAATAGAAACAAAAACTATTGCTACTGGCTCAGTTAATATCACCCCAACAATTTCATCAAAAAAAATTGCTGAAAATAAAGCTCCGGAAGTAGAAATAGCTGCCGTAACAAAACCCACAGAAGATTTACCAAAAACAAATACAAAAAATATTCCTACAAGCTCAGTTGACGTTACACCGGTTTCATCAAACAAGTCAATTGCTAAAAATAAAATTCCTGTAGCTGAAATAAAAAATAGTTCATCCGTTTCGCCATCTTCTGTAGCAGATAATAAGTCATTCAAAGTTGAGCCAGTGGTAAAAACATCTGTCAAACAAGAACAATCAATTACACAAAGCAGTATAACCAGCCCACAACAAAAACAAAACGAAACAAAGACAGTTGTAAAAACAATTACACCGAATACATCAACGGTAATAAAACCAACTACGGTAGTTAATAAACAAGATGTCGCATCAGCAAATCCTGTTAAAACAAATGCAGTTGTAAGTACTACACCTGAAAAGAAAGAAACCCGCCAGACTGAATCTGTCGCACAAGTAAAACCAATTACTGTTACTGCTGTTTCCGTTGTACCAGAAGAAAAAAAGCCAGTTGTTGATATCATTGCAAAAGCAGCATTGGTAGCCGGAAGAAAATCGGAGTTCTCACAAATTGTAAGTTTCAAAGCTGATAGTCTTGAATTATCGCTGTATGATAATGGAGAAATTGACGGCGATACTGTAAGTGTTTATATGAATGGTGAAGTGATTCTTTCCAAACAAGGATTGAAAGCAAGTGCTATTAAGAAAACAATTTATATTACTCCGGGTAATGAAGATTTTACATTAGTCTTGTTTGCTGAAAACTTGGGAAAGTATGCTCCTAACACTGGTCTACTGGTGGTGCATGATGGAGATGATGTATATAATCTTCGTTTCAGTTCCGACTTTCAGAAGAATGCAGGGATAGTTTTTAGAAGAAAGAAATAGTTTTTACCGCTGAGATGCAGAGGCGCAGAGAATACAATTAAAATCACTGAGCTTACTAAGTAAAAATTTATTCTCGTTTTGCTATCGGCAAATTCTCTGCGTCTCCCCGCCTCTGCGGTTATTTTCTCTCCTTTATTTATCCGAAATTTGCAGAATGACCGAACAAAAAGATTCTTCCCTTATCTCTCCTTTAGGAGATGGGGGTATTAAACTCACACAATACTCCCGTGGTGCCGGCTGCGGCTGCAAGATTGCTCCTAAAGTGTTAGACGAAATATTAAAAAGCAGTTTTGTATTGCCTGATAATAACAAACTACTGGTTGGTAATCATAGTAAAGATGATGCAGCAGTGTATGATTTGGGAAACGGCATGGCATTAATTTCTACTACCGATTTTTTTATGCCCATCGTAGATGATGCTTTTGATTTTGGAAGAATAGCAGCAGCCAATTCTATCAGCGATGTGTATGCCATGGGTGGAAAACCATTAATGGCAATTGCCATACTTGGTTGGCCGGTTGAGAAACTGCCGGTGGAGTTAGCACAAAAATTAATTGAAGGTGGTAGAAGCATCTGCGCCGAAGCTGGTATTCCATTAGCTGGTGGACACAGTATTGATTCGCAGGAACCGATTTTTGGTTTGGC
>JANORJ010000558.1:0-1810 GCA_031415255.1 Chitinophagaceae bacterium
CTTTATAACAACAGCAGTTTAAAACAAATAATACAAGCACTGAAGAGAATGATAGCCATCTTCTTTTTGTCGAATGAATAAAACCAAAACCCCGCTAAGAATATTCCTGCAGAAATGATGCTTGCTTTCAGTATCATATTATCTGAATCTGCAAAAATTCGGTAAACAGTGCTCCGGGGAATTAGTGGTGAATCCAATTGGTATTTTGTCTGGAAAAAGGATATATATCCACCGATTATTAATAACACATTGACAGTTATAAGGATTCTGCAAGCCCATTGCAACTGATTTTCCTTTTTAGATATTTCATGCATAATCAAAAATACATTTTGTTTCTTTGTCTTTTATGAGCAAGTCTGATTTATTGGAGCAATTTCGTTCAACTATTAAAAACAGCAATCTTTTCTCACCAAAAGACAAGCTGCAAATTGCTGTAAGCGGAGGAGTAGATTCCGTAGTACTGTGCGAATTATGCAACCAGGCCGGATACTATTTTATGATTGCCCATTGTAATTTTAAACTAAGAGGCGAGGAGAGTGAACGGGATGAAAAATTTGTAAGAGAGCTGGGAAAAAATTATGGAGTGGAAGTGTTAGTTAAAGAATTTGACACCGATAAATACGCCGCTGAAAATAAATTATCAACCCAGGAAGCGGCGAGAAATTTAAGGTACGACTGGTTTAAAGAATTAATAAGCCAATCAACTAATAAACCCATTCACCTCCTCACTGCCCATCATGCTGATGATAATAATGAAACAGTATTGATGAATTTTTTTCGGGGAACTGGTTTGCACGGATTGACGGGTATTCCGGCATCCATTAATTATATCCGCAGGCCGCTGCTGTCTTTTTCTAAAGAAGAATTGTTGGCATTTGCAAAAGAGAATAAGCTGGATTTTGTTGAGGATTCCTCTAACCAATCATCCAAATACACCCGAAATTTTTTCCGTAATGAAATCATTCCGGCTATTAGCAAAGCATTTCCGCAGGTAAAAGAAAATTTGCAAGACAGCATCAACAGATTTAAAGAAATTGAAAAGCTATACCAGTTTTCTGTTGCAGAATTAAAGAAAAAATTATGCAAATCGAAAGGAAAAGAAATTCATATTCCGGTAAAGCAATTGATGGGGTACAAGAATAAAGCGTTGATTTATGAAATCATTTCTGGCTACGGATTTAATGAAAAGCAAGTAGATGAAGTGATAAAGCTAGCAGCAAGTGATTCAGGGAAATATATTTTATCACCCGATAATAATTATCGTATTATCAAACACCGTCACTGGTTTATCATCAGTCCGGTTATAGCCACTGAATCGGAAATTATTGTTGTAGAAGTAGGGGATAAGCAAATTCTATTTTCATTAGGAACGCTTAGCATAGAAACAACCGTAACTACAAATAACAAACCACCAACTACAAAATTTATAGCTTGCCTGGATAATAAGGAAGTGATTTTCCCTCTGCTGCTTCGAAAATGGAAGACGGCAGACTATTTCTACCCATTAGGCATGAAGAAAAAAAAGAAGCTCAATCGCTTTCTTATTGACCAAAAATTATCCAAAACAGAAAAAGAAAATATCTGGATAGTTGAAAGTTATCAACGAATTATTTGGGTGGTAGGTCATCGTATTGATGAGCGGTTTAAAATAACTGACAATACATAGGCTGTATTCATTCTTACTTTATCCCCGGCCAAATAGACTTGGATTTTTCAATTGCTCCAAAATATATTCGAAAAGAACCGGCTGCATGGCCGCTATCAATGCTATTGTAAAACCAAGGCCAAACAAGCTGCCCCAAAGGTGTGC
>JANORJ010000559.1:0-1959 GCA_031415255.1 Chitinophagaceae bacterium
GCAACGCATGCCCCGCACCATGCGCCTAAAGAATACATTGACAAATACAAGGGAAAATTTGATAACGGATGGGATGCCTTAAGAGAAGAAATTCTTGCCCGTCAGAAAAAAATGGGAATCATCCCCGAAAACACGCAACTCGCTCCTAAACCTGCCGAAATAAAAGATTGGGAAAAGTTGAGTGCAGATGAAAAAAAGTTATTCTCCCGTCAAATGGAAGTATACGCCGGATTTGCAGAACATACCGATTATGAAATTGGAAGATTGATCTCAGCTATGGAAGAAATGGGCGAATTAGATAATACACTCATTGTATTTATTGCCGGTATTAATTTTTGTTGTAAAAAAATTGGAAGAGAATGGATCATCTCCACCCAGTCTGGTGGGAATATTAAACCGGTCTTTATAAACACTATTATTTAAAAAACTGGAAATATCATTAATCCCTCCGTTTTCGGCAGACTGCATTTTATTTCCTATCAGGGCGAAGTAATTATTGTATCGCTTATTTACTGACTGAAACCGGGAACTGAGTAAATAATTATTATGATTAGTTTTTTGACTTTTAAAATAACCGGGAGAGTTTATCAACCGATATTGAAAATCAATATTCCAGGTGGGCTTCAGATTTTGTGTATGCATCAATTCTATTATCTGCTCTACCCGGCTGCCTAACTGGTAGGTTATTTCTGAATAAGGTCTTGTGGTATTAAAAAAACGTACTTTCTCTAATTTATATTTATAGATATCAAAGGCGTGAAGACCCGGATCGAAACCGGCCGAAAAATTGGGGGAGAATAATAATGACCGAGAAGCATTGCCAATATTGCCCAAATAAATGTTGGTAGCAGGAACCGGAAAACGGCGGCTAAAGTCGCCAATGGAAGAATCTAAAAAATAATTGCGGGTAGAATCAAGATATCGGAAACTAATAGTGAGAGAATCCGCATTCTTATCCCTGTGCTGCAGGCTGTCGGTACTACCTCCACCAGAACCACCGCTGCCACCCAAACTTTTTGCTCTTCCACCTATGGTGCGGATTACATCCTGAGAAAATAGGTTTCCAGTGGAAATCAGACAACAGAAAAGCAGCAAGTATGTAATTTTTTTTATCAGGAAAAAAATTTGAGTGGATAAATAATTCTTTGCAAAATAACCCGCCAAAGGTACTGCTTCTGCATTGCAGCATTGCGAAGCATACTGTATAATTCAGTATTAAAACTGTTAATTAAAGAGCCGCCACCAATTCTTTAAAAATAGTAGCCAGCTTGGGCTCAGCATGTTTGGCAGCTTCCAGCACTTCTTCATGGGTGATGATGTTTTCTTCTTCTCGGATGCCAACATCGGTAACCACACTCATAGCAAACACCTGCATACCGGCATGATTGGCAACAATACTTTCCTGCACGGTACTCATGCCCACCACATCGGCACCTAATACCTGTATCATTTTATATTCAGCTCTTGTTTCAAAAGTAGGGCCTGTTACAGCAAGATAAACTCCCTCTTTCACATCAAAATTGTGAGCAGTTGCAATGGCTTTCGCTTTATCAATAAGGTGTTTTTTATATGGCTCACTCATATCCGGAAACCGGGGACCGAATTCTACCAAATTTTTTCCTATTAATGGATTAGGAGTAAACTGGCTGATATGATCTTTTATAATCATGATGTCGCCTACTTTATAAGATGGATTAACGCCACCTGCTGCATTGGATAATAATAAGGTCTCTACACCCAGCAATTTCATCACTCGTACAGGAAATACAACATCCTGTGCCTTGTAGCCTTCATAAAAATGAAAGCGGCCAGCCATCGCCACCACGGTTTTACCGCTTAGTTTTCCAAAAATAAGTTTGCCTTTATGGCCTTCCACTGTTGACACAGGAAAATTAGGAATGTCTTCATACGCCACTTCTTTTTCTATGGCAATTTCGTTTACAAAATTACCCAGGCCAC
>JANORJ010000560.1:0-2548 GCA_031415255.1 Chitinophagaceae bacterium
TTTTGTTACTAATTTAATAAACCCCTATACCCTTTCGTTTTTGTACTTAGCTATACACAATTTGAGTATACTGGTTTAAAAATAAACGACCGGAATTCCAGAGAGATTAAAGTTTCAGTAACCATAAAAAATACCGGAAAATTTGCCGGAGAAGAAGTGGCTCAGCTTTATTTGCATGATAAAGTTGCCAGCGTAGTTCGTCCTGTCAAAGAATTGAAAGGTTTTCAAAAAATAAAACTAAACCCCGCTCAATCACAAGTAGTTGAATTTACTTTAACAGATGCTGAATTGGGTTTCTATACAAATGCAGGAGAGTTTATAGTAGAGCCTGGAGAATTTGATGTAATGGTTGGAACAAACTCTCAAACAGGGTTGAAAGGGAAATTTATAAAGTGACAATCTTTAATCCAACAAACACTTTATAGATCAACGGCAAGCCGTTTTACAAATCCTATTTTCTATTTCAATATTTTATATACTGAAAAAAAAGTAGTGTATAATATTATTTTTGTACGGGGTTGTACGCAATAGCCCCTCTTATCTTCAAATCATTTTTTTGTTGGGTATAAATTACTAATTGCCAGTTATCATTTCCAAGATTTGCGGGGAACTCCAATTTAAATTCATTTTTATCCGCTGCTGTTTGTCTTGAAAAAACCCTGACCACATTAGTATGCGACAGTTTTGAGCCGCTATTCTCCCCAGCCTTCACATTAATTGTTGCCTGTTTTTGAACTAATGCAACCAGCATGTCAGTTTTTTTATAATCGCCTTCTGCGTGAACAAGCAAGCTGATTTTATCAGTACTAATCTTTACGTTGTCAACGGTTAGCTTCACTACGGATTTCTCCTTCAGCACTGTTTTGATCGCTGATTCGGCATTACCACGGTTGCTGCCTACCAATTCATATTCACCATTGATAACCAACTGTGGGGTGTACACTCCGTCCAGGTTTAATTGTTTGCTATAGGTTCGTTGCCGTTCTGAGTATTCGCTGCTGCTGAATGGGTCAGTCCAGCCCAATCTGTTCCAGTAATCAACATGAAATGATAAGGGAATGATATTTGAATCCAGTTTTGCTAACTGTGGTAATAACCTGTCAGCCGACGGGCAACTTGAACAGCCTTCGGAAGTAAATAACTCCAGTACGGCGACAGGTGCATAAGAACCTATTACCGGTACTGATTTAATTTCTTTGGCTCTTGCAATTGTTTTTCTTTTAGAAATAAACCCTAAACCAATAATGCCGGCGGCTGTGATTGTTATTATTATCCATTTCATAAGCTAAACTACACAAGAACTGTTCGTTTGGATGTCATTAGAAGGACAAAGAGAGGATTTTAAAACCTATTAACAATACACAATAAAAAAAAGCCCGGTAAACCGGGCTTGACTGTTCGCAGGAATTGAATGATTTATTTTATTTTCAAAACGGGTTTCAACTGATAAGCACCGCCACCTGTTTGATGTATGGATAATGCTGCATCAAAATCTATCAACAATGAATCCAATGTGCCATTTAACTTTTTGTTCACCTTTATCTTCAAGCCAGATTCTGAGCCACTCGGTATAGTAAGCGGATAAGTAATGCCAGCAACTTTAATTGTATTATTAGCTCCCAACACCAATCGAATTTCTTTTACCACATCTGTTGGTATAACACCCACAGCTAATAATGTATCTACACCGTTTTGCAGGCCAAGTAAATTATATACACCTGCATATGTGTTTATGTTTGTCCAGCCATTAATTGAATCTTCACTGAACTTTACTATTACCTGTTGAATATCCACATTTACTTCTTCTGCAGCAATGGGATTATCGGTAAGCCTTACTTTAAGCGTTGTGCTGTTGTCATTATTATCTTTTGAGCAACCAATAATGAGTATAGCCATCAAAGCAGAAAAAGCGATTACCGGTAAAACAATTTTTTTCATAAAACCTTTTTTAGTGAAACTACCTATTAAGAAAAACCATGCCAAACGGCATGGAGAATTCTAATTATTTAGTCATTTTTTCCACAGAAATGCCTTCTTATGTCATTTCTTGCTGATAATGAACACTGCCGGCACCGGACGCTGCCCGGTTGCATCTGAAACGTTAATTGTTTCTTTTCCATTTACCAGCATGCAGGTGCTGCCGCCTCCGTCGAGATTGAGGGCTTCCCAGCAGCCGAGGTCTTTAAATATTTGTGCTTCTTGTGTAAGTGTGGCACCACCTGCTAGTTTATTTCTTCCTTCAATTACTAAGATGATGAGCTTGTTCTCTATTGTGTAGCCCATGGCAGTGCGGGGATGTTTGTCGTCGATTGCTTTGCCAGCAAATTTTAATTCTTCGTTATTGGTTATTTTGATTTCGCCATTTTGTAATAAGACAGGGCCACCTCCTACTGCAGTTTTCATTTTCCATTCACCAAAATTTATCTTAGCCTTTGTGCCAAGTGCAATTGATTGGGCAATAAGTCTTCTCGCATCATTAAGATTAAAATTGCAGGAAGAGTCTTTGAAAACAGAAACAGCGCCTTGTCGGGCATATGCATACTTCAAC
>JANORJ010000561.1:0-4589 GCA_031415255.1 Chitinophagaceae bacterium
TTGCTTTATGTTCTTCTGCTGTGTTAGTCAGAGTTCCCTTTGCATCATTGCGGTCACTGTATCTTTTTGCCACATCAGGCATAAAATCCGGTTCTGGCCTGCAACTGGCAGTGATGGGAACCAACCCCTTATCAAGAATGGTTTTTTTGATATAGCGTTCATAAGGAAAGCTATAATCAATATTCGCCTGTTTTGTATATTCATCATTTCCATTTGCATCAAAGGACAAATCCGCAAGTTTTTTTTCAATGGCTGGCACTTCATCCGGATAGGCCAGCCCTGTAATTAAATATCGCAGCAGGGAAAAATTTGTATTACTATAAAACCATGTCGCTACGAAAGGACATGATTTTGGTTTTTTGGCCGTTGCTTCCAAATTTTCAATATCACCACTTTTAAAAGGGAAGCCAGACCTGTGTTGCAACAATTGGCGGTAAGTGATACATTCTACCTGTGTGCCGGCATATTTTTGCTGCCATTTTTTAGGAAGTTTAGAAAAGATGGGGTCATCTAATTTAACCTGTGGCATAACCTCCAATAAATTGAGAAGCGCCACACCCGACATCATTTTTGAAACGGAACCTATACAGCTCGGTGTTTTGGTAGTCATTTTAAGATTACCATCCGCAGGATCCTGCGCCCAGCCGCCGGCACTTCGGCCTTTAATACCATCCTTATCCCCTATGGCAAAAGCATACCCTTTAACAAGGTTTTTCATTTTTTTATTCACGGCTTCTTCAAATAAAACTGCGTTGAACTTTGGGGTGGCAGGTAACTGCTGTGACGAAGGGAAATTTTTATTTAAAATTATTAAGCCTTTAGGTGTACGATTGGCACCCGATGGTCTTTCAATTTTATCTATTTCCTTAACGGGCTTAAAAGAAATAATGAATACCGGTAACAACAGCAGTGGGAAAAAAAAGATTTTTTTCATACTCACAAGTTTTAAAATAAAAGAATGACTGCAACAGAATCCACCATGAAACTAATAAGTGTTGAGGAGTGAGTCCAGCCTTTTCAACTGGATGGAGAAACAATTCAACAGGTGGAATGGGGGTGGGTTGTTTTCAACGAACGGCCAATTTTTTTCAACGAAATTCGTTTTACTTAGAAATAATTTTGCCACTGGCAATCAATTCAACGAAGGCATCCCTCTCGGTGCGGCTGATAGGAAGTTCATGTTTGTCAATCTTTACCATAAAACCTTCAATACTTGTAATAGCTTTTATATTGACTATGAAAGAACGATGAATACGGTAGAATTTTCCGGCTGTCAGTTTTTCTTCCAGGCCGGAGATTGTGTGGTAGGTAATAACCGATCTGTCTCTAGTTACAATCTTTACATACTCCTTCAATGCTTCAATAAATAATATGTCTGCAAAAAATATTTTCACCAGCCCACCATCAGCTTTTACAAAAAAGAAATCATCACTATCTGTGTTAGCAGTTGTTTCTGTTATTTCAGACACAGCTGATCGTAAGAATTTCCAGGCTTTATTTACAGATAATAAAAACCTTTCAATGGCAATCGGCTTCAGCAAATAGTCAATAGCATTGGCTTCAAACCCTTCCATTGCATGTTCACGGTAAGCGGTTGTAAATATTACAGCAGGCGGGTTGGTCATTGTTTTTAAAAACTGAAACCCCGTAAGGCCGGGCATATTAATATCCAGAAAAACTAATTCAACAGGCTGTGACAGAACCCCTTTCAATGCTTCTTTTGCATTTTTATAGTTACCGGCAGGCTGCAACCGTTCGTCCTGGCTGATAAAATCTTCCAGTATCTGCCTTGCAATAGGCTCATCATCTATAATGGCACAACGGATAGGTTTCATGATAAGTCTAGTTTTAAAGTTACTGAAAAACTGTTGTCTTCATGCCGCATCTGTATATCATGCCGCCCTTCGTATTGCAGGTTCAGGATATGCCTCACACTGTTTATACCAATACCGTTTGAGAGAGTAGTATCGTAATAACTGTTTTCTACTTCAAAAAGCAATTCTTTGTCAGCAATATTTATGCGGACTTTCATCCAGCTCAGGTTTGATTTTTCTTTCATTCCATGCTTAAAAGCATTTTCCACAAACTGAATCAGCAATAGTGGTATAATCGTTTGCCCGTTTATATTGCCTTCTGTTTTTATTTCAATAACAGTATCCTTTTCATATCGCAACTTTTCCAGTTCTATATAACTTTGCAAAAAATTTATTTCCTGCCTGAGCAATACTTTTGGCTGGTTACAATCCACTATCACATACTGCATAATGTTTGACAACTGGCTCAATGCTGCCGAAAGCCTTGGGCTGTTACTCCGGGAAAGCCCATACAAATTATTGAGTGTATTAAAATAAAAATGAGGGCTCAGCTGTTGCTTAAGCAGGTTTAGTTGCATGTCTTTATTGATTACAGCCAGTTGTATCCGCTGTTGCCCTGCCTTGCGGTATTCAGTATAAAATTTCAGCATATAAAATGCAGAGAGCTTCAAAACATACTTACCAATTTCTCCCCAGGATTCATACACCACCGAAGTATAGGAACGTTGCTTAACGGGCCATACCAGCCATTCCTGTTTTGCATTCAGCAATAAATAAACAACCCCGGTAATGCAGAAATAGTATAGTCCAAAAATGAGGACATTGCCAGCTATTACTTTCCATAAAGGTTGTCGGGAGAAGTAACTGAGGCTATACCATAAAAATAAAACAAGAAACAAGCTGATTAAAAATATACAGACATAAAATGGAATAGGCTGTACACATACGTTGCACTTAAAATAAGTAATGAGATAAGATGTTATAATAAAAACTATTTCTGCTATGGCATACACAATAAATGCCCTTCGCCAAAACTTACGGGTGTTATAATTGCCGGATGTATAACTGGTACTATCGTTTTCTTTATATCCCATCTAATTGTAAGCGGAGATTAAATCCATTTTCTATTGAATAATCATATGAGTACCGTCCCCGGTACAACTCATCGAGCAGTAGTGGTGGTTCAGGTTTTGTTGTTGCCCCTTTTACAGAAAAGAGCATTTCTTCCTGCTGAAATGCTATGCGGATGCTGTAATTCCCTTCCGCGGTAGGTGTAGGGGTTGCCACTATATTATCAACAAACCCGGCCAGTAATAAGGGTGCAATTTTCATTTTATCATATCCTTTTTCGCAAGTAAGGGAAATAGATATCCTGTTATCCGGCTGCTGATTAATTAATTGTATATAATTGTTAAGAAACTGTATTTCCTTTTTCATTTCTATCTGCGGTTCCCTTGCTTCATAAATAACATATTCCATCACTTTTGCCAGTTGCAGTATTGGTCCTGTAGCATCAGACGGTTTTACAGCTGCTGATTGCTGCAAGTGTTTAATTGTTTTAAAATAAAAAGAGGGGTTCAGGTGCCACTTCAGCAGCTTTAACTGAAGTTCCTTATTGGAAACAGCCAGTTCAATTGTCTTTTTCTCTTCGATACGGTAATTATAAAAATAATTGGCGAGATAAAACCAGGATAGACGAAAAGCATGTTTCAGCAACTGGTAGTTAAGAAAAGAATATTCATTTCCCCTGTCGAGATATGGTACCTGCCTGTCGGATACCGGCCTCGTTAACCCTTGCAGGTGGTTATATAAAAAAGCAATAGCATCCTGCACCGGGCCAAACCACAACACTGAATAGGCCGCATAAAAAGCAAGGTTTATAATTATCTGCGCAGCTATTTTCTTTTTCCGCACCACCCATGCCACCCACCAGATAGGCACTATGAGCAAGCATTGAAAAAAAAGCATAACAAGGTGATACTCGGGGATGCTGATACGCCGGGTGCCAAAATTATTCAGTATTATCAAAAACAATAACTGTATGCAAGCTTCTATAAGTGCATACAATGCAAAAACTTTTAACCAGTAACGGGTCTCTTTTTTATGATGGAATGGCCAGTGCATTAGCTGTGCTAAAGATAAGCTGTGCTGTTTTCAGGAAGATGCAACTTGCCCCTGATTCTATGAATGGAACAAAGAATTAAACTAAACCGCAGGATGGTTCAACAGAAGGCTGGCTATTTAACCTCCTTTAGCACTTTCCACATTTCATCGGCAATAAACTGGTTGCCTTTATCATTCATGTGTACCCTGTCGTAGGTAAGTATTTCTTTCTCTTTATTTTCAGGGTTATTTTTATTCAGGTAATCCTGAAATTTATTACGCAGGTCAACTATTGGTAAATTATTTTTCTTCGCCAAATCCCTTATGATGTTGCTGTACTTATTCAAGTCGCCATCTAATGGGTTACTCATATCCGTCTTTTCTCCTACCACCGCAGGGGTACACAACACCACTTTTATATTTCTGGCTTGTAGTTTCTTAATAATGGTCTGATAAAATTTTTCAAACTTTTCTGCATCTGTACCTGTTCCTAGTAATGTCTTATGCCACACATCGTTTACCCCTACATAAATAACAACTATATCAGGATTTTTTGCCAGCACATCTTCTTCCAACCGCAAATACAAATCGTATACTTTGTTAGCACTTATACCAGAGCCAACTAACTCATACTGATCTTCTTTCTTTTCTTTCTTCAACATGTCTTCCAAC
>JANORJ010000562.1:0-3775 GCA_031415255.1 Chitinophagaceae bacterium
CTTGATCATAAGCCCGTTGCATAAAGGAAGAATAAATATTGCAGAACACTTTCATGCCCTGTGTAGCCATGCCGGCACTTACTGTTACCGCATGTTGTTCAGCAATGCCGACATCAAATGCCCGGTGCGGCATTTTCTCCATCATATATTTTAACGAAGAACCCGAAGGCATGGCAGGAGTAACACCAAATATTTTATCATTTTTTTCTGCCAGTTCAATAATAGTATAACCAAATACATCCTGGTATTTGGGTGGTTGAGGCAAGTCAAATTTTTTCTTTTGTATTTCTCCGGTTATTTTATCAAACAAACCCGGTGCATGCCACTTGGTCTGGTCTTTTTCTACCAGGGCATATCCTTTTCCTTTGGTGGTAACAATATGCAGGATTTTGGGGCCGGGTATATTGCGAAGGTCTTTTAATGTATCAACCAATTTAGCAACATTATGCCCATCTATCGGACCAAAGTAGCGGAGTTTTAATGACTCAAATAAATTGGAACTACTACTTACCATTCCTTTCAACCCATCAGTAAGCTTATGCGCCATAGCACGGCTGAAGTTTTTTCCTACTGGTAATTTGCCTAGCAACTTCCACACATCATCTTTTACTTTATTGTAAGTTGGTGATGTTGTTATATCAGTAAGGTATTCTTTTAATGCACCCACATTCGGGTCAATACCCATGCAGTTATCATTTAAAACAATCAGCATATCTGTATCAGCCACACCGGCATGGTTCATTCCTTCAAAAGCAAGCCCGGCTGTCATGGCACCATCACCAATTACGGCCACCACTTTTCTGTCAGTTTCTCCTTTATATTTTGCTGCCATCGCCATACCAAGTGCCGCAGAAATAGAAGTAGAGGAGTGGCCTACACCAAATGTATCGTATTCGCTTTCGCTTCTTTTGGGGAAACCGCTGAGGCCATGATATTTTCTGTTAGTAGGAAAATTATCCCGGCGACCGGTTAATATTTTATGGCCATAAGCCTGGTGGCCAACATCCCACACCAATTGGTCATAAGGAGTATTGTAAACATAATGCAGGGCTGTTGTTAATTCCACCACTCCAAGGCTGGCACCAAAATGGCCTCCATGCACACTTACCACATCAATAATGTATTGCCGCAGTTCATCACATACCTGGTGCAATTTTTCACGGGGTAATTTCTTGAGGTCGGCAGGCGAATCAATTGTTTTTAGAAGCGGTCCGGGGGTGATTTCCATTGATAATCATTTAGTAACTGGTATAATCTGCTTTGAAGCCCGCTTATACCGGATGCTGTAAAAGTAAGATTTTCTCATAAGCCAGAATGCTAAAAAGGTTAAACAATAATTTCATTGTTTAGGTTCGGTAAGTTACTAAACTTACGGAGAAAACCTTTTACAGTTTCACCAGCCGAAACCACCGGACAGGCTCGATAGAGCGATTATTGTATAACGAAAGTTGGTAAACGCCGGGCGGCAGATTTTGGAGAGGTATGGAAAATAAATTAGTGCCTGCATGTACGGCCAACAATTTTTTTATTACCGGGTAATTAGTGCTATTGTAAATTATCAGTTCTGCGTTGCCGGCTAATGTAAAGGAAGATTTAATATTCAGGAGGTCCGTAACAGGATTTGGCCATATAACATCCGCAACAGTTTCTTTAGATAATACATTAACAATCGCCGAAAGAGTTTCTGTTCCATCTTTACTACGCATTCTTAACCTAAAAAATGGCATAGTAGTGCTGCCTTCTGTAAAGCGATAACTGTTATTCCATATTCCACTTACAGAAACAGGAACCGAAACTGCTGAAAAAGGTGAAAAGTTAAACCCATCTGTACTTCGTTCAATAATCACAATGCTTAATTGTTCTGATTGATCAATGGACCATTTACATTCAAAGTCAGTGTTATTTTTTTGAGCGGTAAATGAAATTAATTTAACGGGAAGCACTTTATTGCAATCAAGAATAACAAAAGGAAAAGTATGGAGGTAGCATCCTTTTACCGATGCTACAGTAAGGCGGTAAGTGCCGGGTATTAAGTTGCCAATAATAATGGTGTTTGGGTTGGTAACTGTGCCGTTGGTATAAGAGTCTGTTGTTTCAAAAATTCCGTCGCCATCCGTATCATAGGCTAGTGTGTAAGACATGGGAAATACGTTGCTATAATCAGCTGCATGAACAGTAACTGCAATACTTCCATCATCGGGGCAAGCCTGTGATTTAGTGTAAAAAAAACTATAGCTTATATCTGACACATCGCCGGGAGTATTATTAGTAGCATTACCACTCTGTTGCGGATCTTTTACCCAGCCACAATCTCCATCCAGCCGCCGGGCAAAACTGTTTCCCCTTCCGGCCGATTCACCAATAGTTTCATAATTGATTGTTATTAAATCCAAGTCAAATATCTGGGAAGTACAACCTCCTCCTACCGTGGAAGAAGTAATAAGCGAAGATGTTTCTACCGGTAATGACCTTGCCACTGCATCAATTACATTCATACTTGCATCAAACAAAACTAATTGTTCGTTTGCTGATCCACCATCTGTCATAAAGCCATCACCGGTGATAGGAATAGTACCACTTGTACAATTGCAGGTAGTCCAGTTAAGGTCAGTCTGAATGGTACTGTCAATATTGGCACAAGGTCCGGGTATCACATCCAGTCCTGAAATAACATAAAACTCACCGGGTTGTATAATTGTATTGGCGGGAATGGTGATTGAATAATCGCCATCGGTTAAGATATAGCACCCTATATTAACAGGGCCGGGACCAAAATTTAGTAATTCAACAAATTCAGCAGTAGTACCACAAGCTGAGGGTGTCCATGGCATATATTCATTTATCACTACTCGTCCTTGCGAAAAGCAAGGACTTTGTGGCAGATACAATAGTGCAAGGGCAAGGAAAACCCTTGTTACATGGTGGTGTAAAGTTCTCATGGGTAGGTACTGGATACTGAACACAAAAATGGGAAAAAAAGTATAAAAATTTACTAGCTGGCTAATAATAATAATAGGTTTAAGGGTATCATATTATAATGGACAGATTATACTCTTAGAACTCCCACTTGTAAAAGCAATCTGCCACTGGTATATTTACAACTGCTGTCTGGGGCAGGATTGATTAAATTTGTTGTAATGTGGACCGGTAATTCAAGATATTGGTTGTTTCAGTTAATAGGATGGGGTGGTTTTGCACTCATCAGTGTTTTCTTTGCCTATTCATTCGACCAGCTTAATACCCGGGATGATCTTGTTTTGGTAATGGGTCGTATAGGAATTTTCGTCGCCCTTGGTGTTATCCTTACCCACCTTATGCGGTTGGTTATTATCAACCTTAACCTATTGCAAAAAAAATTGGAACGGCAACTGTTTCAATTTATACTTATCACCGCCATTTTCTCCTTCATCGGTTCTTATTTCGATATGCGATTATTGATAAAGTATGATTGGTTGAATAAAAGAGAAAAAGAATTTCTGGATAATAAAGTATTGCTGGTGTTGAGCGGTGCCTTTTATTTCTTTGTGTACTTTTTTATCTGGAATCTTATCTACTTCACTTTTCATTACATTACCAAAAGCCGTAAGCAGCAGTTAGATACACTTCGACTGGAGTCGCTAGTAAAGGAGTTGGAGTTGCAGACTATTAAAGCCCATATCAACCCTCATTTTATTTTCAATTCGCTGAACAGTATCCGTGCATTGGTAGATGAAAATCCGCAACGGGCAAGAAAAGCAGTAACGGAGCTGAGTAACATTCTACGCAGCAGTCTACA
>JANORJ010000563.1:0-2805 GCA_031415255.1 Chitinophagaceae bacterium
AACCGGGTTATCGATTCCGTTTTTATGGTAAACATGGGAGATGTGTAAAAAGGTGGATTAGAACGCATCCAAAAAATTGATACATAATAAACCTTATGTATAAACTGTAGAATAAGTACGAAAGCACAAAAAACGGCAATTCTTTTCCAGAAACGGGTTAGCTGTTCAAATCTGTTAAAGAGGCAGGCAAAAACAACTAATTGAATAAACACAACTATAAAAACAAAATACCTGGACTCTTGAACATATGTCCAGGGTAAGCTAGTAGGGGATAGGTAAGCAGAGTTGCGGAGGGAAAGAAAAATAAGCAGACAAATGATAGCAACGCTAATACTAAATCCCATAAAGATAAAATAGCCAGTATTTGTTTTAAGTTGACGTTTATTCTGTATCAGCCAATAAATTCCGTACACCGATAAAAAAATAAGCAGCAGGTAATTAATATATAAAAAAACTCTATCGTTGGTTCTGTAGTTTCCCCCGACGAAGTTTGTAAAAAGACGCAGATGAACATCAATATCAAAGAAACTGCCCGCAATAACCGGATGCATCCTTAATAAATTTTTAGGAAAAAGCCCCGTCTCTCTCGGAGCAATATAAGCGGCTGAACCAGCATTATAATATTGAAATAGTAATAAGGATAATAGAAAAGTGCCAAGTAGTAACGCTATCTGAAAGCTACCTTTAATCCACGGCTTCTTTTTATTAATAAAACCAGCAACTCCAAGAAGAATCGGGCAACAAGAAACAACAGGAATATAATTATACCGGAAAAATCCGGCAAGGAAAAATGAAATGCTGACGGCTAATACAAGAGAAAATGACGTATTCTCTTTTTGCATAAGCAATAACAAATAATAAAAACCGGCCAACATACAGATGAGAGAAGCAAGGTCTGTGCAGCTATGCGAATCTGCCGGGTAAAAGAAGAAACCGGCAAAAAGAATAAACAGATTCTTCAACCATGTTTGTATCGATAAAAAATTCAGGAGGCGGATTAAATAATAAAAAAAAGGGAATACACAGACAATATCAAAAACAAGTGCAGCCATTTTATAGTCATAGTTAAAAAGCCAAACTAAGGGAGATAGTACGACTGAATAGCCGGGTGGCGAACGTACCAGCGGAGTAAATTCTACTAACGATAAATTGCTCAGCAAAACATTGTTGATAGTAACGCCATACCCGTTCAATAAATTTTTTGCTGCGAGTAGTTGAAATGATTTATCGTCGCTAATACTGAAATAAGCTAGCTGCATAGCTATTTTTGCCAGTATGGCAATGAATAGAAAGATAGTACCGGTCTTTTTTTTCGACAAAAGGGACTCAAAATAATTTAAAACTATTTGCATGTTAATCTAAAATAGTTATTTCTTTCTGAAAACCGCTTCGCTGTCGAGACACATTTTCCTGGATGCCAGGTTGTAGCCTGAACAAAAAAAATACTAATGCTCAGCTACTTTTACATCCAAAATATAAAAATAATAGTCTTGGATTTTTCCATAAAAATACAGGGAGGGGTTTTTAAGCATTGCCGTGTAACGGGAAAGCCAATAATCAGGAATCCCAATAAGTAGTTTTGCCGGCTTTGAATAGGTAATGGTTTTTGTTAGTTGTTCTGGTAAGGGCCACCGAATTGCTTTAATATTTTGAAATGCTGCGTAATCACAAACATAACCATCTTGTGCTGCCACAATTATTTCATATCCTGGGTAGGTATCTTGTACTGTTTTAAAAAGCGTTAAGATCTCTGTTGTTTTTGCCAGATCAGACCCGGGGTTATGAATTACCGGCTGTACAAAAAACAATTTAGAAACATAATATACCTTATGAAGTGAACCAGCCAGCATGATAGCAGCACAAACGATAGCTACCCTTTTCCAAAACCAGGATTTTTGTTCAAACTTTTCAAACAGAAAGACTACCGTAAGTAATTGAATAAAAATGATTATAAAAGCATAATACCGATACTCCTGTACGTAAGTCCAGGGGGGACGTAAAGGATCTATTATCGCAGAGTTTCGTAAAGACATATAAGCAAGCAGAGCAGCAATGGCAACACTAATTCCCATCCCCATGTATAAAAAATAATCTTCTTTCTTTTTTAAAATAAACCCTTTCTTAAATAATTTATAGACCCCATAAAAAAGTAAAGAAATTAACAACACAACACCGGTAAAATTCAACACTTTTGCTATAGTTAAGTATTTAATACCACAGAAGTTTGAAACGACAGTAACAGGTACTCCGACATCTGTAAGACTGGCCGGAACTATCGGGTACATTCGCAACAGATTTTCAGGAAAAAAACCTGTTTCTCTTGTGTTTACATAAGCAATATCACCGGTATAAAAATGCTGAAAGACTAATAATCCACCCAAAGACAGTATCAAAAGAAAACCAATTTGAAAACTGGCTTTTTTCCATTGTTTGTTTTTATTGATAAAGCCAGCAATCGCTAATAAAACCGGGCAACAGAAAGCAACCGGTATATAATTGTATCGGAAAAGACCTGCCAGAAAAAAGCCAATGCTAACCAATAGTACAAGACGAAATTGATTTTTACCACTATTCATTAACAGGAGTAAATAATAAAACCCGGCCATCATACAAGTTACTGCTATCATATTCGTACCTCCACTGGAAGTAATAGGATAAAAAAAGAACCCCGAAAAAATGATAAACAGATTTTTTAACCAAGGCGCTAAAGAGAAAAAATTCAATAACTTAATTAAATAAAAAAAGAAGGGGAAGACACATAGCATATCAAAAACTATAGCAGCCGTAAGAAAATCATTATTACAC
>JANORJ010000564.1:0-3112 GCA_031415255.1 Chitinophagaceae bacterium
ATAAAATATTTTACTGGTGTCAATGGTAAATGATTGCTCACTCTGGGCAAGAACGACAGTGTCATTATCAGTAGCTACATTTCGCTCTGCCCCTTTACAAGAAAAATCAAGCAAGCATACAAACATTACCATCACTGCACCGTAAAACACTTTTGTTGTACCCATTTTCACAGCTTTTTATTTTTGTGCCTGTTCAATACTAAAGCTAATACCTCCAACTTTTATATCTGCAGCAGCATCCATTTCTTTTCCCCTCAAGGTATTACCTCGAACATAAAAACTAACTTCTGCATTTTTAAGATCTGCAACACTTAATCCCAATGCCCTAGCAGCCTTGCTGGCATTTAGCTCAATCTTTGCCTTCCCTGCCATGCCTTTCATTGCAGGATGCTCATTGGTATGTGATACTGAAAAAAGATCAAGCAAGCCAACAAACGATTTGCTTTTAGGATTTGGCTGTTCATTAGCTGGCAGATTTAAATAAACCTCCACGGCGCCTTCCGGCATTTTTTCCACTTTTACATTTTCTATTTCTATCACTAATTTATCAGCATCTTCTTTACCTGAAAAATTAAATTGGGGTTTCTTATTTACTTTTATAAAGTTATCAACGGATTCCGTTTTTGCTTCCCGCAACGATCGTTTTAAGAATTTTGTATTTATCATCCATGGAGTTGGCCATTTAATCAATGGCCAGCGTTTGTAAACGTACCATTTCCAGGGAAAAGGTTTCAGGCAATATTTTGCATCATCATATTTATAGTTTAATTGTGTAGCCGTATTTACAACCTGACTTCCGGTCATGATGATGGCAGTACCCGTTTCATCAAAAAAAGTATAGCTCTTGTTCAGCCATGGCGCATCTGTAGGGTTTGTTCTGCCGCCGCATTTACCCAACCATTGTTCCCATAGTCTGTCCACGTTGCTATGATGTAACCAAAATAAAGGATCCTGAGCGGCAGTTCTTGTACTTCTCATATTGCCTCCTACAGAAACATGAACAGAGCCATGCGGGCCATCAATACCGCCTTGAAAATCGTAATAAGGAATTTCGAGCATCGCATTATCATATGCAGTGCCGATGGAAGTTGGTAAAGAACCTCCCGCATTGATAGATGAATTTCTTGTGCCATCATAAAGCGGATTGCCTGCAGCACTGTTTCTGTAGTCCGGATGCAATGCCTCATTGATTTGGTAGTTCCAGTAAGGTAATGTAAGATTTGGGTCTCCGGATTTTGCCCTAAGTATTCTTTCAAAAAAATAGCAATACATGCGGTGCCAGGCAAAAAAGAAAAATTCAGATCCTGCCTGATGACAGTTGTTCCAGGAAAGAAGAGCTTCTGTTCGGGTAGTGCCATGAATAGCGGCCTGGTAAGTCCAGCTGGTAGGATCATTATAAGGAAGAGCCTTCATGTTAGTGATGCCCGTTTTAAGTGAACTAATTTCTGCAGGGGTCAATGAATAAATATTTTTCCTGACCATTACAACAAACGGAGCAGCCGGAGGTGAAAATTTCACTGCTTTGGTAATAAATGGAGAAATTGGGGCACATTCAATAACGCTGCTCGCAATGGGAAAGTCAGCAACTTTTTCGTAGTTAGTTCCGCCAAATTTTAGCAGGTAAAAAATAACTACCGCTGCACCCGCCGACAATAGAAACGACTTTTTCATGTTTAAGGTTTTTGATTGAAAGAAAATGGAATTCTATGCAGGGCAGGATTACTTTGTTACAGTTATAGACGGTGTAAATTAATATCCATAAGCTGTAGCAACAACCGTTTTGAAAACTACATTATTAAAGCTACGCTACTTTTAAATCTGTACAATTCCTTTTTATACCCATTTTTATCGCAAAAAACAGCAATAATGGTATTATCAAAACCGGTTTACAGAAAAGAAAAAGAGTACCAGCTTTTATCTACACATAAGAATGTAAGAGAAGAAAGCATAATATTTGCAGAAAGAAATACGCAGCATTCCCGCTGATAGGTTGCAGATTAGTAGATAGAACCGCTGTCGTTCTATGATCAGATCCGTAAGCGAAGTTTTTTCTTAAATTTTGCCTGTAGCCCTACCTCACCTTCACTAGTTTTTGGTGCTGCTGCCCATCCATAGTGATAACCTGTAACAAATAATTTCCGGCCGGCAAACTACCTAGCTTATTAAGACTAATAGTGCTGGTGCCACGGATGCAGGTTTGAGTAGTAGTAACAATTGTATTGCCAATCATATCAGATAACCGAACCTGCACCGCCTGATTTTTATCAGAAGCGACTTGTATGTTCAGCTCATTCACAAAAGGATTGGGATAGCTGTTGAGTAATGTAACACCGGTTTGCTTTTTATTTATTGATACAATGGGGCTGTATTTAAACTGGCCGTCACGATCCATTAATTTAAGTCGGTATTCATTTTTACCAGCAGTGGAAAATGAATCAATAAAATAATAAGATTGTACAGCAACAGATGTGCCCGCAGCAGGCAACTCCCCTATTTTAGTAAACAGGACATTACCATTACTTCTTTCTATTTCTATTATCCGGCTATTATTTTCGCTGGCAGTAGACCAGTTGAGCTTCACCATTTCATTTTGCCATGCTGCATTAAATGAAAGTAACGATACCGGAAGAGGGGCCGTAACCGATACTGTATTCTGCGCTGAACCAACTTCTGTAGCGGCTACATAATCCCTAGCAGTTGTTAACAGGTTAGAAGCAAATGTGGAAGATGTAGTAGCCGTATATTTTAAAATAATGCTGCCGCCGGCGGGTACATAATAAGAATTGTTGCCACCAGATAAAACTCCTCCATTGAATGTGATAGTACCGGTTGCTCCAGTCGAAGGAACGGTGGTAGAATTAGCAACTGTTACCTGACTGGTTCCATGCAATGCCTGATAGGTAAAGCCGGTCGGAATTTCATCTGTTATTTTATCAATAGTAATTCCATAAGCACCGGGGTTGCTAATCGTAACGGTAAAAATAGCTGTAGTATTAACTCCATACGTTGTATTATCAGAAGTTTTAGTAATGGTAAGGGGATTAGCGGCTGATGATACGGTGATAGGAGAGCCCTGCCCTAAACTTGTATTCAATGCATACTTATAATTGGT